>JAISCO010000063.1 GCA_031265535.1 Spirochaetaceae bacterium
TCAATTGATAAAATAGCGCCTTTTGTATCATGGAATTACAAAATATTACCTAGGATAAATAGTTAAGCCTTTATTAGACAAATCTTAAAATCATCACTTTATTATTTGACAAGTCCTAACTGCTAACTCCTCACTACTAACTGCTAACTCCTCACTACTAACTGCTAACTCCTCATTCCTCATTGTTCATTGCTAATTGTTAATTATTCATTCCTTGTCACTCCTCATTCCTCATTCCTAATTCCTAATTGTTCACTCCTAATTGCTAATTGTATTCTTCCCACGCCTTTATTTCCAAGCCCTGCGCCCGGTACTGTGCGATGGCGTCAACGAACTGACGCGCTATTTTTATGTTTGTAATCAGCGGAATGTCAAAATCTACAGCCATGCGGCGGATCAAATAGTTGTTTTTTAACTCTTTTTCGCGGTTATCCTTTGGAATATTGATAATAAGGTCAAGTTCCCGCCGCCTGATATAATCCGCTATGTTCGGCTCCTTAGCTTCCAGCGGCCAGTGCAAGAGGCTCGCGGGAACGCCTTTGGACGCGAGAAATTTTAGCGTCCCCTCAGACGCAAACAGTTCATAACCCATCTCGACAAGCCGCCGCGCCGAATCCAAGAAGGACAGTTTTTCCTCCAGCGTACCGGTGGAAAGCAGTATACGCTTCGCCGGAATACGGTAGCCGACCGAAAGCATGGCCTTTAGAAAAGCATCGTTCAAATTGTCGCCTATGCAGCCCACTTCCCCCGTGCTTGCCATTTCCACGCCGCTCACAGGGTCGGCCCCGTGCAGACGCGAAAAACTAAACTGAGCCGCCTTTACGCCGACCCATTCAAGGTCAAGCGTAGAGGCCAGACGGCGTTCAACAGGAATATCCAGCATTGCCTTAACGGCCATATCTATCATGTTTACACGGCTAACTTTGGAGCAGAACGGGAAACTGCGGCTTGCCCGCAAGTTACATTCAATAACGCGCACACGGTTCCGCTGAGCCAAAAATTGAATGTTGAAGGGCCCCGTTATATTTAGGGCGCGGGCAATCGTAAGACTCATCTTCCTAACCTTGCGAATCGTTTCGATGTACAAGCGTTGGGCGGGCAGCGCGACAGTGGCGTCGCCGGAATGGACGCCGGCGTTTTCAACATGCTCCGTTATCGCGGAAAACAATATTTCGCCGTGCTTTGCCACAGCGTCAATCTCGATCTCCTTTGAATTTTCAACGAACTTACTTATAACAACCGGATGCTCGGCGGAAACATCGGCGGCCAGATTAAGAAACTTTTCAAGACTCGCGTTATCCCACGCCACATTCATCGCCGCGCCGGAAAGCACATAGCTTGGCCTTATCAACACCGGATAGCCGGCTTCCTCCGCAAAGGCCCGCGCCGATTGATAGTCCGTAAGCTCCCGCCATTCCGGCTGCTCAATGCCAAGCCTGTCCAGCAGGGCGGAAAATTTATTGCGGTCCTCAGCCATATCAATTGAGGCGGGCGTAGTGCCATATATCAAGGCCCCAAAATCGAACAGTTTTGTGGCAAGATTGTTCGGCGTCTGCCCCCCCATCGACAGAATCAATCCCTCCGGCGACTCCCGCTCGTAAATATCCATGATGCGCTCCAGCGAAAGCTCCTCAAAGTATAGACGGTCGCACATATCATAATCGGTGGAAACCGTTTCAGGATTACAATTCACCATTATCGAATAACGCCCCGCCTGTCGGACAGTTTCCGCCGCGTTCACACAGCACCAGTCAAACTCAACACTGCTGCCAATCCTGTACGCGCCGCTTCCAAGCACCATCACGCCGCGCCCCGCCGGACGCACATCGTCCTCAACTCCGTTGTACGTCATGTACAAGTAATTCGTTTTCGCCGGATACTCCGCCGCCAGCGTGTCAATCTGCTTAACGGCGGGCAAAATCCCGTTCCGCTCCCGCAGCAGCCGCACGTCGCTTTCCGTCATGCCTGTAAGCTCCCCTATCCGCTCGTCAGAAAAGCCGGCTCGCTTTGCCTTTGCCAGCAATTCGATTGATATAGTAATTGCGGGAGTTGCAAAAGTTGCAGAAGTTGATTGAATTGATGGAGGGGGGAAGTCTCCCCCCTGCCTCCAGCCCTGCGGTCTTCCGGCACCCCCCTCAGCGGGGGACGCCCCCGCAACGCCCCCGGAGATTTCAGCCTCAATCTTTACAACATTTTCAATTTTGTACAGGAACCATCGGTCTATCTTGGTTAAACGGTGAATACGCTCCACCGTCCAGCCCTCTTGCAAAGCGCGATAGATAATAAAAATACGGCGGTCGGTGGGATTTTGCAGGGCGGATTTGATGTTTTTAACGCCGGCGCCGCAAAAAGCATCGCCGCCGCAGAGACCGGGAGCGCCGATGGCGGTCATTCGCAGGGCTTTTTGCAGGGCTTCCTCAAAATTACGCGCTATCGACATCACTTCGCCCACACTTTTCATCTCGCTGCCGATGCGGAGGTCTACATTTTTGAACTTTGACAAGTCCCAGCGCGGCGTTTTTACTACGATATAATCCAAAGCCGGCTCAAAACAGGCTTTTGTTACCCGTGTTATCCGGTTTTCAATCTCGGTCAGCCTGTAGCCAAGCGCGAGTTTTGCCGCCACAAATGCCAGCGGATAGCCGGTCGCCTTGGACGCCAGAGCGGAAGAGCGGGAGAGCCGCGCGTTTACCTCAATGACGCGGTAATCTTCGCTTGCCGGATCCAGCGCGTACTGTACGTTACACTCGCCGACAACCCCAAGGTGGCGTATCACATCAATCGCGATGCGGCGAAGTTTATAGTATTCGCTGTCCGTCAGCGTTTGGGACGGCGCAACTACGATGCTTTCCCCCGTGTGTATGCCGAGCGGGTCCAGGTTTTCCATGTTGCAGACGGTGATACAGTTGTCCGCGGCATCGCGCACAACTTCGTACTCAATCTCTTTCCAGCCGCCCAGCCACTCCTCAACAAGGACCTGCGGGGCGTTGGCAAAGGCGCGGTCGCAGCGCCGGCGTATTTCAGCCTCGTTCCGGCACACGCCGCTGCCTGAACCGCCCAGCGCGTAAGCGGCGCGTACCATAACAGGATAGCCTATCTCAGCCGCCGCCTGCGCCGCCTGTTCTATGTTGACGCAGGCCCTGCTTCGCGCGGTTTTTACGCCTATTTCACGCAGACGTTCAACAAAACGCTCGCGGTCTTCAGTGTCTTCTATCGTTTTTACCGGTGTGCCAAGCACTTTTACGCCATACTTGTATAAAATGCCGCTTTTTTCCAGCTCTACGCCGCAGTTCAGCGCAGTTTGTCCGCCAAACGATAGCAAAAGACCGTCGGGGCGCTCTTTTTCTATGATTTGTGTAACAAAAGCCGGCGTTACCGGCAAAAAATATGTAGCGTCCGCCATCCCTTCGCTTGTCTGGATTGTGGCGATGTTTGGATTTATCAGTATTGTCCTGACGCCTTCTTCGCGCAGCGCCTTGAGCGCCTGCGATCCCGAATAGTCAAATTCCCCGGCCTGCCCTATTTTGAGTCCGCCCGACCCCAAAATAAGCGCCTTCTTACAGCTAATTTTTTTATCGCTCATGCTTCCGCAATTATAAAACGAACAATGATCAATTATCAATTAACAATTATCAATGAGCAATTAACAATTAGGTAAAAAGGAAAAGGGAAAAAGTAAAAAGGAATGAACAATTAGCAATTAGCAATGAAGAATTAACAATGAGGAGTGTCGGGTGTGGGGCTACCATTCCTGAGGGGTATGGCCTTTGGAGGAGGGAGTGGTGATTGAAAAGGTTTCGCCCGAAGGTTCAAGGACATAGAGCCCGTTGCTTAGGGCGTAGTCTTTTTCCTCATCGTTGAACACGACGCCGGCTATAGCGCCCATGTACTTTCGCTTGTCCGCGTGTAAATCAGCGTAGAGGCGGAGTTTTTGTATGCGTTTGATATGATTTTTTATATCTTCTTTGTCTGGTTTGCTTTTGATTTCCACAATCATGACTTTATCGCCGTTTTCCAGAAAGACATCGACTTCCGCGAATATATTGTGCGCCTTATCAGTAATTTTGATGTTAAGGCCTGCTTTGGTAAAGGTAAAGCCTAGTACCTGAAATTTCTCCACCAGGTTCGGGGCAACCATGTGTTCAACTATCTCGCCGAAACGATTGGTGATTTTCCCGACTTGCTTGCCGGTTTCTTTTATCTGTTTGCCGGTTTCTTTTATCTGTTTGTCGGTTTCTTTTATCTGTTTGTCGGTTTCTTTTATTTGCTGGGCGGTTTCTTGCATACGCCTATCGGTTTCTTGCATACGCCTGTCAGTTTCTTCGCCCATGGCTTTTTGGAACGCTCTCAATTCCATAAGAGCTGCCCAGACTTTCTCAAATGTGAGTCCTTCTCCCAGAGGGGGAGCTAATGTTTCATTGCTTGTTTCCATTCTGTATCCTCCTATGAAAACTATACCACCTATTTGATGATTGGGACAAGCGCTCGCAAGGAAGAGGTAAGAATTATCAATTAACAATGAGCAATTAAGAGTGAGGAGTGAACAATTAGGTAAAAAGGAAAAGGGAAAAAGGAAAAAGGAAAAATGTCGCGTCCTGGTTTAAAGTTGTCATAAGAGGAGAGGAAAGATGAAAGATGTGGTAAGGTACAGCGAGGCATTTAAGCTGAGGTTGGTGGAGGACGTGGCCAACGGGAAGTATCAGAGCCTTGACGAGGCAAGGCGCAGGAACGGTATCCGGGGAGGTTCAACACTAAGGACTTGTCAAATTATAAAGTGATGATTTCAAGATTTGTCTAATGAGCCTTCCCGCCGCAGAGCGCGCAAACAAGTTTGCGGCGGGGTATTAAACCAGACTTTGCGAATAAAGGCTTAACTATTTATCCGAGGCAATATTTTGTAATTCCATGATTCAAAAGGCGCTATTTTATCAATCGAAATTGTTTTAAATTCGTCATCGCTCACTTTCCTTGCAAGTTTATATTCCGTATCGTCTCGGACACAAATAACTTCAAGCCCTGTAGTTGTACGAGTGGAGCCAATTAAATCAACAGCAGTTTGAACGTCCACAAGCGGCTTCCCTTGCCAGTTTTTTGAAATGTAGCAGAATAATCTATGCTCTATTTTATTCCACTTGGAGGTGCCCGGCGGAAAGTGCGACACTTCAATGTTCAATCCTGTACGGTCCGCAAATTGTTGCAGCTGGTATTTCCACATTCTCCGCCTGCAATCGCTGCTTCCGCCGCAGTCGCAATTTATGTAAATCCTATTTCTGCCATAATACGTGTGCTTCCCTGCGCTTTCCCGCCAGCGGGATATGCTTTCCACCGCAAATTCGCTGGTGTCATGGCTCACTCCGACATTTACAAAGCCCGTATTGTTATTGAGATTGTAAACGCCATATGGTGAAATTTTGCCGAGTTCCTCAATCGGAAAATCATGGTCAAGAACAGGGCGCGGGTCTTTTTTGTGGCGGTATTCCTTTCCGTTGTTTTTGAAATTCCCGATGTTTTCTTTCTTTTTCGTGTCAACAGAAATGGCCGGGCCGCCTGCTTCGATATATTCCGCGGCCGTGGTATTGATATGCTCAAACTGCGCGTTTCTGTCAGGATGGGCTTCGCCAATCCGCATCATTTTTTTGTTGGCTTGCTTGCTGTATCCCATTGCGCTGAGTATTTTGTTTATTGTTTCATGGCTTACATGGATCTCCTTCGCTTTTAATTCGGTCTCAATTTTACGCAAGCTTTTTGCGGTGTACGACAGCACGCGCTCCGGGTTTCCATATGTTGAACCGTCTATCAATTTGCGGATTTCATCTTCAATGCCGGGATAATTTTCTTCAGCATATTTTGGCCCGCCGCCGATTTTACGCGCT
>JAISCO010000065.1 GCA_031265535.1 Spirochaetaceae bacterium
CCGGTTTTTCAGGGACATTTGCCCTAATTGGGTCTTGTCAAACAATGTTTTCATTCTTTTCTCCTATGGTGTGAAGGTTGCATTATGATATACCCTTCTTCTTTTTATAACAAGGCCAATAAATCTCCTTAATCAAAGTTGGACGGCAATGTGTCCAGTTCCTGTCCAATCACCTTTAAGTTTTCGATGATGCCGATATGCTGAGGGCAGACCTGTTCGCAGTCCCCGCAGGCAACACAATCCGATGCCTTTCCTCCCTTCAATACTTCAACCGCATATTGAAGTTGAGCCGCCGGCAAATCATTGTAAACCAGTTTGCGGTTGTATGCGCCAAAAATCTTTGGGATAGGGATGCGTTGCGGACAGCCCTCCACACAGTATTGACAACCCGTACAGGGTATATTGTGGATTTTACCAATCGCTTCCCGCGCTTTTTCTATTGTCCGCAATTCATCCCGGTTAAGCGGTTGAAAGTCTGTCATGTATGAAACATTATCCCGCATCTGATCGATGGTGGACATCCCGCTCAACACGGTAATAATGTTTTCGTGCGACGCCGCATACCGGATCCCCCACGATGCCAGCGAAACATGGGGATCGGCATTTTCAAACACCGCTCTCACGCTGTCCGGGGGATTTGTCAAAAGGCCGCCCTTGAGCGGTTCCATCACGACAACGGGTTTTTGATGCTTCATGGCTGCCTCATGACACTTTCGCGCCTGGATAACGGGGCTTTCCCAATCATCGTAATTCAACTGGAATTGCACGAATTCCATTTCCGGATGTTCAGTTAGAAGTTTATCCAACGCCTGGGCGGTATCATGTATAGAAAAGCCTATATGCCGCGCCACGCCTTGCTCTTTCAGTTCCTTAACATAATCCCACATTCCAAAATCATCAAAACTTTTGGTGCGGCTGCCGCCCAAATTGTGAAGCAGATAGTAGTCGATATAGTCCACGCCAATGCGTTTTAAGGAAGTCCAAATCATATCGCGGGCTTCTTCGGCTGTTCTGACGACAAAAACAGGACACTTCGTCGCAATCTGGAAGGATTCACGGGGATAATGGTCTACAATAGCCGCCTTCATCGCTTCTTCCGACTTTCCGTCCATATATGCCCAGGACGAGTCAAAATAGCTGAAACCCCCGGACATGAAAACGTCAACCATTTCTTTTGTCTGCTCGATGTCTACCTCACTTCCAATCATCGGGAGCCGCATAAATCCAAATCCAAGTTTTTTTATGTTCTCACCCAAATAGTTCATATCCACTCTCCTTATATTTATTTGTGTCGTTATCGCTTCACCAAACCAATTTCTTTTCTACCGTTAAGACAGCGGTGCCATAGTTTTCTATCTTGAAATTAAGTTTTTCCAGTATTTCTTGTAAATTCGCTATCCGTTCCGCCAGTTGGTCCCGTTGTTCTCTCAGGATCGCTTTTCGGTTTTCCTGCGTATCCTCTCCTTTTCTAAAAAGGTTCACATACTCTTTCAAAACTTCAATGGGAATATTCGCTATTCTCATACATTTGATAAACCCGACCCATTCCATATCCTTATCGCTATAATCCCTTATCCCGCCCTTGCCTCGTGTTACCGGCGGGATCAAGCCGACGCGTTCATAATAACGGAGCGTATCCGTTGACAAGCCGTATTGTTCGGCAACTTCTGCTATGGTCATAGCGCTATTATCGGACTTGGAGCGCACTCCAACTAAAGTGTTTTTTGTCTTTTTTCGTAAAATTTCTTAAAAAAAACTGGCTTAGGGGCGGTGGGCGGCGCTGGGTTTCACAACGACGAAAAGGCTTTAGCCGTAGACTTGCGGAGGTTAGCCCTGAACCTGTGGGCTATAGCCCCCGGCGGATAGAAAACAGCGTTATTCGCACTTACATCCCTACCCTGATAATCCGCCCGTCTTTGCGGGACTTTGCCGTAGGCGGTTTAGTGTCGGCGGGATAGCCCACTGTTACATGAATTTTTGCCTCACAGGTTTTGTCAATGCCCCATTGTTTTTGGACGCATTTTTGCTCCGTAAAAACAGTGCTTTCCGCTCCAATTTGCTTCGTTACGCTTCGCAAATTACGCTTTAACCGCTTGTACCGCCTCTTCCATTGCTAATTGCTAATTTTTTTACCTTTTACTTTTTACCACTTTGCGAGGGCCATCCGTATTGCGCTGATTTTCGTTTTGAAATCGGAATTGCTGGGCGACCAAGAAAGACGCTTGACTATAAAACCCCTCAAGAGGTATTCTCACAATTGCGTTAGGAATTACCGAGTGTCCAATGCCTATTATAATGGCTAATGCAAAATACTGAAACTATTCTGGAATAATGATATATTTAATTGTGATGTGTTTCATACATAGTTAGAAAATGACAATTAAAACAAGTTTTCATAAAACCTGCTAATCTATCACGTCAGACAATAATTCCCAATTTTCGCTATTGATGTCGTTGTTGTATTCCCCGGTACAAATACAGAGTTCACCACTTTTTTCATCTTTGCGTACAAAACCGCCCTTGATATTATTCACTGTGATATACTGCTTGAGATATTTATATTTGATGGCCGAAAAAGCGTCAATATCATGGCTTTCACCAGCACGGGAAAAACCACCTTTTGTTTCAATTATCCAGATTTCATTATTAACACATACTACATAATCGGGATAAAAAAGATGCTGTTTCTTCATGGTATCATCATAGACTACCGAAAAATACTCATCCCCCTTATCACCGTTCTTATAAAACCATAGTACAGATTTTGCTTTTTCAAGATATTTTTCAAATTCTTTTTCCGGCGTTGATCGAGGTTCCGCAGAACTACGGTAGTCATTATAAACGTTCTTTTCGTAAATTATCTGGCTTTTGTTTTTGCTGTCATAAGTAAATAGTGTGGTCTGCGGAAAAGTGAATTCACCTTGCCTTATTCTTGAAGGCTTTGCCGTTGTAAACTTGATTTCAGAGGACATTGAAGCGCGAATATCACGTTTTAAAAGGTCCGCATTATTAAGGGTGAATGAGTATACTTCACGGAGATCAAGTCCAAGTATTTTTTTGGAATATTTATTTTTCAGGTCAAAGAGGTTGCGGATTATAGTTAGTATCTGGTCATATTCAAGATGAACCTTAAAGCCTATTTCCGCTACATGATGATGAAACTGTCTGCCGTGTTTGTGGGTATCAAGGGTGGTATGAAAATTGATGTCATTCAAGGCGGCTATTTTCTTTTCAGCGTTGTCCAGTGTGTTTATTTGTCCTGATTTGGTGGTATCAATGATATTTTTGCTAAAAACATATCCTTTGGTTTCAAGCAATTTTTGATTTTGCCCGGCAGTTTTTTCATAATTGATAGTGCTTGCATTTGAGAAAAAGGAAATATTGTAAGTCTGTTCAAAATACGTACCAATGGCGGATAGTACAATAAGGCTGTCCATTTGTTCCGGTATACCGGAGCGTTGTTCGCTTGGCAGTGTAAATTTTTTATACTGCGGTTTTAGGATCAATCTTACCGCGTCCAATGCGCCTTTACCCAGAGACATTTTTACTCCCTCGGTAAACTTGTCATCCAAAGTATATAAATAGCAGCTATCAAGCAAGTCTTTTTCATAATGTTTTGCTTCGGCCATGCGTCGGATACGGCCTATGGTCTGGATTTCAAAAGTTTCGTCCATGTTATCACGGAGTTTAACCAGTATGTAGGCGCGGGGGCAGTCCCAGCCTGTGGCTACCGCCTGTTTTATAATAAGGGCAATGGGGGAAGCGGCGTTATCTTCTATGTTTTCAAGATTTTCCTTTCTATTGGCAAGCCAAATTGCCAGTTTTTGATTATCATAAGTTATGCCCCGGCATTCAAAATAGCGTTCAATTTCATCTATCAAAACTTCGTTTTTATTGGGAACCTGAACGATTATAAGCGGGTTTATTTCATTCCCCAGGTCTTGCATTTCCGAATAAATATCTCCTTGTTTTTCAAGGGCTTTATCAAGCAGATAATTCACCTGGTCTTTGGTGTGGATATTTTGCGCAAAATCTTCATTTATGATAAGGACTTTCTTGATAAGCCCCTGCGATATGACAATTTCCTCCGGTATTTCTATTAGTATAGCGTCTTTGTAGCCTTTTGGGGTCGCCGATGTACGGATAATTTTATCAGAATGAAAGTAGGAAATAATATCATCGGATTTGATGGTGTCATTCTGGTGACTCTCATCCACAATGATTTTGAAAGCAAGCCCTTCGTTATGGGCTTTTTCAATATATTCAATGAAATTGGTGCGCTCACTGTCTTTAAGGGCATTGTTTCCTTTTTTGGTCAGCTTCTCCCAATTTAT
>JAISCO010000230.1 GCA_031265535.1 Spirochaetaceae bacterium
CCGAAGGCGCCGTCCGCGCTCTGGAAATGGCGCTCTCTGAGCTCCCTAAGGGTGTGTTTCCCATTCATCACTCGGATCGCGGCTGCCAGTACTGCTCGCATCTGTATGTTGAAAAGCTCGCAGCCCGTAAACTTGCGGTAAGCATGACGGAGGAAATGCACTGTTACGAAAACGCCCGCGCCGAAAGGCTTAACGGGATACTGAAACAGGAATACGGTCTCGGCTGTTCGTTTCGGAACAAGAAGCAGGCGTTGACGGCGATTGATGAGGCGGTGCTTTTGTACAACACAAAACGGCCCCATCTGTCCCTCAATTATGAGACACCCGAAAAAATGCACCGTAGGGTTGCGTAAAAATCTGTCAACCTATTTTAGGACTTGACATCCTGCCGCCATCATCAGACCGGTACGTCCCCGCACGTTTACCTCCCTGCGTGTAAACATTTGCCAAGTTTCCAGGGAATGATAACAATGTCACGTTGACATTGGCGGGAATGGTAACGCCGGTTAATTGATTGGTCGCAAACGCCTCGTATTCGATAGCGGTAACCGAATTAGAAATTGTAACGCCGGTTAGTTGGTTATAGCTAAACGCTCCGCGTCCGATAGTGATGACCGAATCAGGGATGGTAACGCCGGCTAATTGGTTTTCGCGAAACGCATAAGCTCCGATAGAAGTAACGGAATCGGGAATAGTTATGCCGGTTAATTGTTTGTCATAAAACGCCTGGTTTCCGATAGCGGTAACCGGCAGCTTGTTTATCTGTCCGGGTATCGTTATGTCTTTTGCACTCCCCGTGTAGCCGGTAATAGTAACTTCCCCGTTCTTGACCTCGTACGTGAAATCCGCCGCGTCTTGGGCGGACAGACTGGCCCCGATAAACAGGGCGAAAACGAATAAAACCGATCTTTTCATACCATGCTCCTTTGCTCTCATTATGGCGCTACGCGCCCGCCAGCGGGTTTACATACGCTCCGCGCTAACATACCGAAAGCAGGTTCCCTTTTCCTTTTTACCTCTTCCCTTTTCCTTTTTCCCTTTTCCTTGCTCTTCCCTCTTCCCTTTTCCTTGTTAATTGCTCATTGTTAATTGTTAATTGTTAATTACGCGCAGTTTTCAATCTGTGCGCAGGCATTTTCAAGCCCTCTCTCGGCGCGGATTTTTTCGCCTAAACCGGCGGCTTTTTGCGCATATTTTTCGGCGTTCACCAGATCAAGAACTTTTTTTTCAAGATCAGAGCCGCCGCGTTTCATGTCAACCTTGCCGGGCCCCGCGCCCAGCTTTCTAGTCTGCTCCGCCCAGTACCACTGATCCAGCAGCAGCGGCTGTATCATCTGGGGTTTGCCGAAACGCGCCGCGTTGTGCGTTGTGCCTACGCCGCCGTGGTGAATTATCGCGGAACAGTGGGGAAAAACAAGATTATGCGGGACAACGGAGTCCAGCAAAAACAGGTCGTCGTGGAGCGGAAGTGTGGAGCCAAGCCTGCACCAGCCGGAGCCTATTATCAATTTATAGCCGTGCGTCTTGATTATGGCAAACAGTTTTTCGGCAAAACGTTCATGTTCATTATTTTTGCAGCTTCCAAGCGTAAAAAAAACCGCTTTTTTGCCGTCTTTTTGGATAAACTCAAGAAAATTTTGGTAAATTGACTTGTTGTATGGCATATCGTCGTTAAAAATATAGCCGCCTATCGCCCATTTGTAGGACCAATTGTGGTCAACCGAGCCTAAAGAGGCGCTGTACATTAAATAATTGAACGCGTTAGCGGGCGCGTGGTCCGCCTGATCAAGGATGGGCGGCATATTAAGGGCGGCGCGCCGTTTATTCAGCGTTTTTTTAACCATAAGATTAAGGCCGCCGTTCAGCAATGACCACAAAACCGCCGGTTTAATGACCGGATGCGGCACAGGCCACGGAAAAACAGGCGGCGGTATTGTACGGCTTGGCATCAACGGACCGTAAGCGGTACGCAGATACGGTTTTTTTAGATATTCAGCGATGCTTGGCGCGGCAAATTCCGTGTTCGAAGCGACAAGTATATCATACTCACTCAGAACAGGCACAAGCTCTTCAAATTGATTATCTATGACACGCCGCGTCCAGCTTAAAAGGTCTTTGATGTCTAATTCATTTGCCATCATGCCGTTTATGTCATCATTCCCCTGAGTCATGTACGGGATATTTGCGCCCTCTGCCTGCTCCGCAAATGCTTCCGGAAGATTCAACGCAACGGTATGGCCGCGCGCCATAAGTTCCTTTGCCAGTCTCAGGTAGGGATAAATGTCCCCCTGCGAACCGCGCGTAACAAGTAGTATTTTCATAAAATGCCGATTTCCTTTAGTTTTTCGCGGTCAACATGATATTTTTCTTCGAGCCCGCTAAGAAAAGCCTCGCCTGCATTGATTGGGCGGCGCAGTTTCTTCATTTCCTTGTTGGCGGATATTAATTTTGACAGCATTTTAAGCGGATTGAACACGATTGACGACATTATCCAGCAGCCGTGGGTACACCAGCAGTTTGCCTTATAACCATGCCCTATCGCGTCAATTTCTTTTTTCATAGCTTCGCTTTGCATGATTTTTTGAATGTCGTAATCGTAGTCCCTTACGCTGCCTATAGGTTCCCGCAATTCGCAGGCGCGGAAGCGTCCGTCATAGTCCAAAACCAGCGTTGTTTCTCCGGCCGTACAGTCCATGTTCCAGCAGACCGGCCTGTCGATATTTTGGGCGCGTATATTATACATTGAGCGCATCAGTCCCACATAAAAGAATTCGGTGAGCCCCCGCCCAATCGCGTTCATCCCCGCGCCTATGCGCCGCGCGTATAACAGGTAGTAGGGCGCGACAGCGTCTTGAATACCGCGCAGAGACTGTTCCGTAACGGCTTTTACGCCGTCCTCGCGTGTCGCGCCGCGGGCAGCCTCAATTGTGTGGGTAGAAACATTAAAGCGTCCGTACACCCATGCGGTAAAATCTAGTATTTCATCCACATTATACTTTGTGATTACCGTCGCGATATTTTTTATCACCTTGCCGTCGTCTTTGAAATTGTCGTCAATTTTTTTAAGCGTTTCGGCGGCCTTATAAAAGCTGGGGATCCCGCGCTGTTTGTCGTGCGTTTCGCCAAAGCCGTCAAACGATATGCTTATGGAAATGTTACAGGCGGGACAATTCTTGCGTATGCGTTTAAGCCATTCTATCAGCAGATCGCTTTTGATGCCGTTTGACGGAAAGTTAATGTCCTTTATGCCGTTGTTCCGGTAAAACATCTCTATAATTTCCGGCAAATCTTCACGAAGCGTAGGCTCGCCGCCCGACAGCCAAAGCCGGTTAAATTGACCGGCGGACTCGGACAGTTTTTTTATCTCGTCAAATGTCATATCTTTGGCTTTTTTTTCCATGTCACTGGCATAAAAACACATCGCGCATTTTGCGTTGCATTTTCCGGTAGTAAACAGGAATACCGATTCCAGTTTCCGCTTACCGCGCAGGGAGTTAAACGAACTCCCCGATCTTTTCTCCTTCATAAAACACTCCAATTACTAAAAATTTACCTTTACGGCAGGCCGCCGCCCAAACATCCAAGAGGCTTTTCTAAATATAATAAAGCTGTCTGGAAACATATACCGCCGGATGACAAACGCGGCATTCTACAAGTTCTACAGCCGGTTTCAATCTAAGAAAAACAAATGACCTTCATCGGCATAAACGCATAAAACCAAAAAGAGGGAATTCTCCCACAACAAGTTTAAAAAGGGGGAAGCGCATTTATCCAAAACAGAAACATAATTGATGTTATAAAAACGCCCCTTGTCTCGGCTCCCCCTGCGCTCCAAAGGTTTTTGCTTCACAAAAACGCTTTTACGCTACCCCCACTCATTTTCTCCAAGACAGCAACATCTCTTGTTGACAAGGCATTGACGCGATGCGGCAATCCCCCCCCCCCCCCTGACACGGCGGCGCAGGCGCAAAATTTGCGGCGAGTATGACTGTTAAAAATCATTAAGAAATTCCTGTCTTTGCAAAATAAAAGAAGATTCCGCAAGACGGGATTCGGAAACTATACCGTCAAAAACATTTTTATCGATATATTTTACTGTCAATGGACGCTCAATATATACGCGCGTTTCATCATCTTCCCACTCCGATTGTTTTGGGTCCAGCAGCAACGGGCCGCCGTACTTGTTTGAAAATGTTGTAAACACCGAATAATGGTCCACCTTTTCCGTATTCATCTCGAAAGTCATCACAAATACGGCGTCATCTTTAATTTGAAAAAATGCCCGTTTTATAAAATCACTCCCCGCGCTGTCAACAAGATTTTGATTCGAGTTGGGCAGAAACGAAACGTCGCGGTCTCCGCGAAAAACAAACGCGGGATCCGTTTGTAACGCGGTTTTAAGTTCTTCAAGGCTCATTCCAAGGCTAAGACCGCGAAAACTACGAGGGAGTTGAGCCGGTGTGTCTATCGCGATAGACACTACGCCTTCTTCCTGCGCCGCGGCTATATGCGCCAAAAACAGAAACGCCGCAATGGTCATGTATATTACAACAGTTTTTTTAAAAACCATTATGAATAATTATCCTTAATTCTTTGTGCGGTTGCAATTCTTTGCACGGACACTTTGTGCGTACACTTTGTGCGGACGCTGCTCCACACTTAGGAGATACCATGCCGTTTAGCGCGAACCGCTTCAGTTCTCCTGTGTATGTCCGCTATACGTTCTGCCAATGTTATAAAAATTCGCGAAAGTATACTGGCGCCGTCTTTCAGAATAGGCAAATAAGCGGTGTGCGCTATCGCTATAAGCTCGCAGTCTTCGCAGGCAATCGCCGTAGCGGACCGCGGTTTTATATCGATAAGCCCCATGTGCCCGACAATATCCCCCGCTTTAAGAACAGCAAGTATTATTTCTTTATCGTCAACTATCTTTGTTATCTTAATTGACCCGCTGCGAATAACATACATTCCGTGACTAGGTTCCAATTCAAAGAATATGACGCTGTCAATCGGGTATATACGTGTAATTTCTCTGTCGTGATAATCGAATCTGAGACCGGTTGAATATGATGTTAATTTATCAATGTACACCTGCGCGTTTTCAGCATTTTCGCCTGTTGGACAGTATTTTAGATATTTGTGAAACGCGCAGTACGCGGTACGAAAAAGATTGTGTTTTAAGTAGAATTTACCAAAATCATACAAACGTGATAAATTGTGGCCTCTTTTATGGGCTAAGAATTTTTCGTTAATACGCGCCAGCTGCATGGAAAGGTGTTTTAGTATTTTTGTGCTTACAGGCAGATTTTCTTTGATGAAGGCCGAAAGCGTTTCTCTGCTGACCGCTATAACGGCAACATCCGTCTCGGCTATCGCGGTTATCCGTTCCGGACCGCATGTAAGCGCCGATTCAACAGAAAAAAAATCACCGCTGCCCAAACTTGTTTTTTTTTGGCCCAGTCCATAAATCTGCACGATACCGCTCTGAATTACATAAAACCGCTTGCTAGGTGAATTATTTGGTTGAGTTATCGTTGAGCCTTTAGGGAAGCTCAAAAGTGGAAAACATGGATACGCCTGCATAATCCTCCTGCATATATGATCCAGGGCCGAATCGAACGGCCGACCTGCCGCTTAGGAGGCGGCCGCTCTATCCCCTGAGCTACTGGACCAACTTTGTTTACTATATGTTTTCCGCCGGCATTAGTCAATTATACGCGTTTAACCGCCAAGGCCGGCTTAATTCGGCAGAGGGCGCAAATTTGCGGCAAACTTGTTTGCGGCCGCCCCATTTCAACTTGGCGCAAAACAGTGCGGCGTAAAAACATACAAGGCTTAGTTAAAAGCACCCACGACCGCAATAACAACTATAGGCACGATGAGCGCGAGACATACGATACAAAGTATGCCGCTGAATTTCCAATATGCCGCGCCGCTTCTTAGCGTGGATTCTAAAATTTCCGGCGAAGCGTTATTTTTCAAAATACGAATATTCAAGCCGACCGAAACAAGGAATTTTGCCGGAAAGAAACAAAGCACAGCCGTCGGAATGTATACTAAATCTACCAACAGACTGATAATATCTCTCCTGCCCAACTTAACGGCATCGTATATTATTGGTACGCTGGCTATGAGCATCACTCCGCCGCTTATAAAACACAGTATGCCTATAAAAAACATCCATGGCCCAGTAGATTTAAGGTAAGCGAAAGCCGCCGTTGTTAGTTCAGGCGGCTCTACGCTTATTTCAGGACCGTTTGAGCCCGTTACTTGCATCTTGCGAGCGTAACGGCGGCAGTTACTACAATGTCGTCAACTGAACATCCGCGCGAAAGATCGCTGATCGGTTTTGCGAAACCTTGCAGGAAAGGCCCAAAGGCTTCCGCGCTGCCGAGCCGCTGTACAAGTTTATATCCTATATTACCCGCGCTAAGATTCGGGAATACGAGCGTATTCACTTTACCGCGTATGGGGCTGCCGGGCGCTTTTTTATCCGTTACGGACGGTACCAGCGCGGCGTCCGCCTGCAATTCGCCGTCAAACAGGAAATTCGGCTTCTTGTCTTTCAATATATCGACCGCCTGCTGCACTTTCGTAACATCGGCGTGAGCGGCCGAACCTTTTGTCGAAAACGACATCAACGCGACAACCGGCTCCACCTCAAGAAATTCACGGCAGGATTGGGCGGCGCTTTCCGCAATATCCGCCATCTGTTCCGCCGTCGGGTTGGGCATAACGGCGCAGTCAGAAAAAATAAGACCGCCCCCAGCGCCCCAGCTTTTGTCGGGAACCATCATTACAAAGCAAGACGAAGCGGTCTTGGAGCCTTTCTGCGTACCGATTATAGCCAGTCCGGCGCGCAGCACATCGGCTGTGGCGCTCTCCGCTCCGGCAACAATAGCATCCGCGTCACCCAAATAAACCATCATCGCGCCCCAACGCAGGAAGTGCTGAATCTCCTGTTTTGCGGAGTCTTCCGTAGCCGGCTTGTCAATAACTTTGCCCTTCGCTTTGTTTGCCTCTTCTTTTGCGTGAAGCATATCGTAGTATGCCTTGGCATACTTATCGAGGTTTGGCGATGACGCCGGATCGACAATTTTTACCCCGTCCAGGTTGACGCCCTCTTTTTTAGCGGCTGCCTCAATCGTGCTTTTCGCGCCGACAAGGACAACTTCCGAAGCCAGCTTACCATCAACCAGAAGACGCGCCGCCTTAATCGTGCGCGGCTCGTATCCTTCCGCCAGAACAAGCTTTTTTTGCAGTTTGACGGCTTTTTCCTTCATTTTTTGAACAAAATCCATATATCCTCCAGAATAATTATATAATTATAAAACTAATAAAGCCTTATGGCAACACCCGCCAGCGGGTTTTGTAAAGCCAGCGGGAAGTAAAAAGTAAAAGGGAATAGGTAAGAAAAATTAACAATTAACAAGGAGCAATTAACAATGAATAATTAGCAATTAGCAATTAGCAATTAACAATTAGCAGTTAGCAATTAACAATGAAGAGGGGGAAGCGCATCAATCATAAACCGTTAAATTTTTGAAGTTTATGATAAATTTTCTGTCGCTGCTCCCCCGCCCAAAAACGGCACGCTTTCTCAGAGAGCGTGTGTGAGTATGTGGCAGCATGGCGTAGGCCCCAAAAACTTACTCGACTTCTTTGACTTCGTGGTTCATAAAATTCTTCATGTATCGAAGCTGTTCCAAAACTGAAGTTTTGAAACAGCCTCAAATGAGTATTGTTTACACAGATATCACGCTCAAAAATGCGTGGGATGTTGCTAATGTGGGGCGCGGACTTGCCGAAGATAAAGATATCCGCAGCGTTGCCGTTAACGCGCCGGCCGATACCGGCGCGGACACTCTCGTTATTAACGAAGCTGTGTGCGCGGCGCTGGGGCTCAAAATCAAGAACACCCGCAGCGCCGCGCTTGCCGACGGCTCGAAACAAATCTACGCGATAACGGAACCGGTTGACATTTATTGGAAAGACCGCGAGACCAGTTGCCGGGCTATTGTCATACCGGATGCCGACCAGGTGCTTCTCGGTGCTATCCCGATGGAAGATATGGACCTGATCGTCCACCCGCGCACACGGGAAGTAAC
>JAISCO010000430.1 GCA_031265535.1 Spirochaetaceae bacterium
GACTATGGAGCGGGGGGGAGCAGTGTCGAAAAAGTTCATCATATTATCTCAAAATTTTAACGGTTTGGGATTGATGCGCTTCCCCTTTTTATTTGAAACCGGCTCAACTGCTAATTGCTCATTTTTCATTAAAGCGGTCTAACGATGAGCTTTTTCTATTAAATCTTGAGGGCGCTTAATTTTCTTTCGTACAGTATCTTCCCCTTCCCACAAGATTCTGTCGGTTTCCATGTTGGTAAGCGTCGCTTTGATGAAGTATACGCGTGTTGGGGACTTGCCTGCCGTATCAATGATTGAACGCACTTCACCGGTAAACGCGAGTGCGCCCTCTGCCTTGCGCTCCATGTCGGCCGCCGTTTCTTCGCTTGCGTTGTCATTATTCTGGTCGGTGTATTCCGCGCTTATTGCGTTACGAGCGGCCCCGTCCTCGACAAAATCCAATTTACCGCTGTCTATTATGCTTGAGCGGAGGCTGTTCGAGATGATTTGCATATCAATATGCCCGCTCGAGGCGTTTTTGAACGGAAAAACCATGGCGGCGGGCTGCTTACCTCTATGGGTTTGCGCGTAAAGGTTTACAAAACGGACAACATTGGTCGAATCAACGCAGTTTTTTATCAGTCCGGCACAGAGCTGCCGGACATCATTATCATTCCAATAGCCGCTTGAATCCGCCTGCCTGTCCGCTCGCGTTACTTTTAGTATGAAAGAACATGAAACAAGCAATATCACCGGGATTGCCGCGACTATTACATTCAAGAGAATTTTTTTTACGGAAAAATGTTTCATATTAACCTTTTTTAACTTCTTTCGAAACAAATTTCATTCAGGGTTTCTCTGAAAATTGAGTTTATGGCTGAATTTCAAGTCCATTTGAGCACGGGCGGAGCGCTGCCTTACCAACAATTTTACATTACCACGAAGCATCCGTAAAAGCACACGCTAAAAGCGCGGCGCCTGTCAGCCGCCCGCCAGTAGGATTCACGCCTTGCGTTTACTCCGAGAGGAGCGTTTGGCATACGCGGCTGTTATCGGCGCTTGGGCCGTCCCGCCATCCGGCGGAACGGCCCCTTACTGTTATCCTCTATTTTCCCCTCACTTAATCACGTTGTATCTATTGTCCCCGTGAGCGCCGACAACTTCTTGTGTTTTGGGATGAACCATTAGTTCCAGTCCTTCCAGGGGGTACGCGCCCAGCAAAACATCCTCCTCGCCGGGCAGTACCACCGCTTCGCAGGATGTTTCCCTGTCTTTCCAGCGGACCTCCACGTATTCGGTTATACCGCCGGGAACCTTTCCGCCGCCGGCAACGGTGGCTTCACTGGTTTTTTTCACACGCAGCCCCAGCTTTTCGCGGGTTTTCTCGCTGATGACCAGCGTCCATGCGCCGGTATCCACCAATGCGTTGACCGTGAGCCGCCGGACTTGATCCTGAGGTATATAACCCCGATTCGCAACACCTTGATCCTCAATGTTGACCAGGGTAATTTCCGTTCTTACTATTCCCATACGATTCTCCTTTAGAAAAAGCGCTGTTGCCACTATAGGCGGGGAGCGGCAAAAAAACAAGGGCCGTCCCGCTATCCGGCGGAACGGTCCCTTCCTGTTATCCTCTATTTTCCCCCTCACTTAATCACGTTGTATCTATTGTCCCCGTGAGCGCCGACAACTTCTTGTGTTTTGGGATGAACCATTAGGTCCAGTCCTTCCAGGGGGTACGCGCCCAGCAAAACATCCTCCTCGCCGGGCAGTACCACCGCTTCGCAGGCGGTCTTCCGGTCTTTCCAGCGGACCTCCACGTATTCGGTTATCCCGCTGGAGACCTTTATCCCTCCGGCAAGGGTAGCCTCATTGGGTTCTTCCACCCGCAGCCCCAGCTTTTCGCGGGTTTTCTCGCTGATGACCAGCGTCCATGCGCCTGTATCCACCAATGCGTTGACCGTAAGCCGCCGGACTTGATCCTGCGGCATATAACCCACATCCGCTACGTTCATATCCCTGATGTTGACCAGGGTAATTTCCGTTCTTACTATTCCCATACCGTACTCATTCCTCATTTTTCATTATTAGTCCCATGCGCCGACGAAAGCGCCGGTAGCTTGGACGTAGGACAAATCATCATCCTTTCCTAGCGTCACGTTGCGTTTATTACCGCTGTTCTCATCAATCTTGACCCTGACCGCATGGCCATTGCCGCTCACGGCGGTGTTGTCGGTGGACTTCCCGTTACCGGTGATATACGGCGTGGTGTCCTCATCGCCGTAAATAATGCCGCCGGTCTTGACGAAGGTACTGTTACCGGTCACATACACACCGCCGCCGCCGTCTCCTGCGGCTGGGCCGCCGGTCCAGCCCGCGATATTGCCGCTTATCGTCCCGCCGGTCATGGTGAATATGCTATAGTTTACTGCCTTTTTCTACGGACGCTTCATTGGTACTAATCGTAATTTTGTTTGGATTTTCAATTTGCTGCGGGTTTTCAAGTATATATTCTTCCGGCTGACTGCCTACTCCGCAGCCCGCGAAAACGAGCGCCGCGGCTAACACAGCTATCGCCGCCGCCTTTAGGGTAACGTCAAAATGTCCCCCCCCCCCCCCTCCCCGATTTTTTCGCCGTGTGCCTAAAAAATAAAAACGAAAACACCGCGGAACATCCGCCCCGCCTTTCTTGCGTATTTTCCATAAAGCGCCTCTATAATATAATGAGAGCTTGTTCCAAAACTAATAAAATCCTTACTTGCACAATGTTGAAATTGATGGTATGATTCAGGCACCCTACATCGGAGGTGCCAAGGCGCATGGCCAAGAGCAGGAATCACAGATTCAGAAGGAAGACGCCATGGAAAGGGCATGACAGATTGACACCGACTCAGCACTTTCTTTCAGAACGATATGAAATCCAATATAAGGAGAGGCATCCCAAGTTGACAGAAACAGGGGAAGCAGCACTAATCAATGCGGTC
>JAISCO010000072.1 GCA_031265535.1 Spirochaetaceae bacterium
ACCGTAAAAAAGTAGCTTTCAGGGTAAAAACAAGGATGATTTATCCTAAAACAAGCGGGTAAGGGAGAATTTTACTCACATGAATCGCTGTAGGTTAAATTCAGGGACGGGAATTTAGGCTATATCCCCTTTGTCGGCGTAGGCGTTGCCCCGGTTCTTGTACGCTTCGGTGTTGTCCGGATCAAGCCCGATGATTTCTGAATAAACGGAGATAGCCTCGTCGTATTCCTGGTTGTCTTCAAAACTTTGCCCGGCGCTGAACAGTTGTTCGATTCTTTTTGTACTGGCCCCGCCGCCCTCTCCGCTCTGGGCATAACCCGCCGCGGCAATTGTCATAACGATGACTAATCCGAATACTGCTCTTTTCATAATATCTTACTCCTTTTGAATGGTAAACGCAGAGGTGTCAGACGCATCTGCGTTACCTGTGAGGCTTTAAGGCTGGCTCGTTCCTTATATTATTATATCACTTCTTATCAATTTTACTATTTTCCTATTTGGATAATTTTCATCAGGCTGATAATTTAATATGATATGATTTCTATCAATAATTTGAATTTCGATTACTTCCGTTCTGTCAATATCCCTAAGCGGCTCACTATCTGGCGAAATTGTATCCATAACAATTATAAGTTGATTTCCATTTAATCTCCATTTTCCATACCAAGCGCCGCCCTTAAAAGCAAAACCCCCTTGAAATGAGTTATTTGGAGAAAAAATGTATAATTCTGTACATGGAACGTTTTCCCAAACACCAAGCACAATTGGCGCGTCTGGCGGCAATACCTCAGATAAATACCCGCCAAATACCCAGTGGCTGTCGTCTAGTCGATACCAATAATCATAAACCTCATCAATCGTTGAAATTATATCGTCTGGTCCTATTCCATTAAGAGGCCATCTAGCTGTATTTCGGCTTTTCACAATGACTCTTTCGCCGTATTGTAATGTACCGACTATTTCTCCATTAGTTGAAGGGACAGAACGCACTCTAAGTCCTTCTTTGGAAGTTACATACATAATTTTTGGCAAAATATGCAATTGTGAATATGTAGGAAAAACGACAAAAATATTCAAAACGATAAAGAGTAAAAACTTTCTTTTCATATTGCCTCCAGTTATGGGTAGAGGGTATCTGACACCAAATTTACATCGTGCGACGCTGTCCCGCCTTGTCAGCAACCCCGCCCTCTCCACTCTGGGCGTAACCCGCCGCGGCAGTCATCATCGCGATGACTAATCCAAACATTATTCTTTTCACCATGTTTTACGATTCTTAACACAATTTTTTTCAAATGTCCACAGTTATACGCTTGGATACACACAGATTACGCTGGTCATGCTAAGTCCTGCGAAGCGGGGACCGGGGGGGTGACGGAAGACCGCGCTTGCGCGGGCTGGAGCCAGCGGCCTTTAAACATTTATAGGCAACAGTAAGTTTTTGGGGCCTACGCCATGCTGCCACATACTTACACACGCTAACTGAGAAAGCGTGCCGTTTTTGGGCGGGGGCGCGACTATAAGACAACGGTTTGCGATGATGCGGGGAAACAGCGCCCCCCTACTGAATCGAAAAATTAGCCACAAATTACACAGATTGCGCCATAAATGGCGACACAGATTATCGGAGTAAATGCAAAACCCCGAACGCCGTTATCGCCCCTAACGCTTCTCCGCCGCCATGCTAAGTAAAAAGTAAAAGGTAAGAAGTAAGCGCCCTTTTCAGACCATAAGGCACGGAGTAAAACCCGCGTTGGGTATGCCGGCGCGGAGCGCATGTAAACCCACTGGCGGGCTGCCGGCCGCGTATGCAAACGCCTTTTTCGGAACCGACGGCACGGAGTAAAGGCCGATTTGGGCATGCTAACGCGGAGCGTATGTAAACCCGCTGGTGGGTTGCCTCCATGGCAAATGGCTGGTAGCCCCGTAATGATAAAATTCGGTACAATTCAAATTGTAAATAATTATGGCATACATTAAAAGTATTTTTGAAAAAAATTTTATCGAATACGCTTCTTATGTAATTAAAGACCGCGCGATTCCGGAACTTGATGACGGATTAAAACCGGTACAGCGGCGCATACTACATTCGCTATTCGAAATGGACGACGGCAAGTTTCACAAAGTGGCAAATGTTGTGGGGCATTGCATGAAATACCACCCGCACGGAGACGCCTCGATAGGGGACGCGCTTGTTGTACTCGCGAATAAAGAATTCTTTATCGAAAAGCAGGGGAACTTCGGCAACATTTTAACCGGCGACCGCGCGTCCGCGGCGCGTTATATCGAATGCCGCGCAACGCCGCTCGCGAAAGATATTTTTTACAATCCAAAACTTACAAACTATACCGAATCCTATGACGGACGCAACAAAGAACCGGTTGTTTTTCCCGCAAAGATTCCCGTAATTGTAGTTATTGGGGCGGAAGGAATCGCTGTCGGAATGTCAACAAAAATTCTGCCGCATAACATTATCGAAACACTGGAAGCTGAAAAAGCCTGCCTTGCCGGCAAAAAATTTGAATTGTTTCCCGACTTTCCCTGCGGCGGATTGGTTGACGTTTCCGATTACCGGGACGGCGGCGGCAAGGTGCTTGTGCGGGCAAAACTGGATACCGATGACCCCAAACGTGTCGTAATACGCGAACTGCCATTCGGCTCGACAACAGAAAGTTTAATCGCAAGCATAGAAAACGCGGCAAAGGCGGGGCGCATAAAAATTCAATCCATAAACGATTATACAACAGAAAATGTAGAAATTGAAATAAAATTAGCCCGCGGGGTTTATGCCGAAGAAACAGTAGACGCGCTGTTTGCCTTTACCGAATGTGAACAGTCTATTTCTGTTAACATGCTGTTAATAAAAGATGAATTCCCTGTCGTGATGACAATTACGGATGTTATAAACTATCACGCAAAACAATTAGTCGCCGTTCTGATTAAAGAACTGGAAATAGAAAAAAAAGAACTGCAAGATAAACTGCACCTACGCACACTTGAACGTATTTTTGTTGAAGAAAAAATATATAAATCTATTGAAACTCAAAAAACCGCCGAAACCGTTAAGAATGCCGTGATAACAGGCTTTATTCCATTCGAAAAAGAAGTAGGCGCGCGCGGCGTTTCAGATGACGATGTTGAACATTTATTAAAAATCCCTATACGCCGAATTTCACTTTATGACATCAACAAAGCGCGTAATGAAATGGATGAAATAAAACTGCGCATAAAAGCGATTAACGCACATCTTAAAAACAGCGTCGCGTACGCCGTATCGTTTATTGACGGGATCATTAAAAAAATAAAATCTAACGAAGAATTTCAAGGCGGGGCGCGAAAAACAAAAGTCGGCGCATTTGATAAAGTTGACGTAAAAGAAGTCGTAAAAAAGGATTTGGAACTTAAATACGACAGAGCCAGCGGCTATCTTGGAACGGCGGTAAACGGGACGATTACCGCCGAAGCTTCTCAATTTGACCGCGTACTGATAGTGCGTCAAAACGGGTCGTGGATTGTGCAGGATATACAAGAAAAAGTTTTTGTCGGAGAAAAAGCGTGGTGGATAGGAATAGCCGATAAGGACGCTATAAACGCGATAACATTTACAATTATTTATAAAGAAAAAGAGAGCGGCCTTGCCTTTATAAAACGCTGCGTAATTGAAGGCTGGATTATGAACAAAGAATATTCTTTTGTGCCGGAAAATACAGATGTGCTGCATATAGATGTACGCGAAAAATTTATTTTTACACTGCACTATATTCCAAAACCGCGGTTAAAAATTTTATCCGAAGAATTCAAGGCGCAGTCTTTCCTTGTAAAAGGCATAAAATCGGGCGGCGCGCGTTTATCAAACAAAGCCGTTAAACGGATAGAGGTAAAAAAATGACACCGGAACTTTTTGTAATATTCGGTTCTCCCCGTCATAACGGTTATACGGCGCGTATGCTGGAATATTTTTTTTCTTGCTGGGACAACGCTATTAAGGAACGCGCCGCAATTTTTGATGTATACCGGACAAGTATAAAACCGTGCGTTCACTGCGGCCATTGCAAAAAAACACGCGGCTGCATTTATGATGATTACGCGCCCATTGACCGCGCTTTGAACACGGCGGATATTTTGATAATAGCCTCGCCCGTGTACGGACTCGGCTTTCCCGGCCCGTTAAAAACAGTGTTCGACCGCGCGCAGCAGTATTTTGAGGCAAAATTTTCACTTGGAATTCAGACGCCGGTTAAAAAACACAAAGCCGCGTTGTTTTTTGCGTCCTATGGTTCAACAGACGACAGCGGCGTTACAATGATGAAAAAACAGCTTGAGCTTGAATTCAGGCTGATGAACGCGGCGTTCATAGATACGGTTCTTTCGCCCAACACAGACGACGCGCCGCATTTTGATGAAGGCTTAATGCATACCGCGATGAACACGGCGGTACAAAAGGTAAAACAGTATCTGCATGACATATCTTAAATTGAACAATGAAAATATTCTGATTGCGGCGGAACAGATACGGGCGGGAAAACTAGCCGCATTTCCAACTGAAACCGTGTACGGACTTGGCTGCGACGCGTTTAATACGACAGCTTTGGCGCGGGTCTTTGAGGTAAAAAAGCGCCCGCGTTTTGACCCGCTCATCATACATATCGCGGCGCTTGAAACACTCGAAAGAATTGTCGATTTTTCACGTCTTACAGATGACGCAAAACACCGGCTTGCGGTTTTAAGCCACGCGTTCTGGCCCGGCCCGCTTACCCTTGTTCTGCCAAAATTACGGACCGTACCGGATTTAGCGACAGGCGGACTCGATACGGCGGCTGTGCGTTTTCCCGCTCATGACGGGGCGCTGCGCCTAATATCGGAATCGACCGGCGCGATCGCCGCCCCCAGCGCCAATCCGTTTGGCTATCTAAGCCCGACCCGCGCCGAACATGTCCGCGACCAGTTGGGCGGCGCTGTTGACATAATTCTTGACGGCGGCCCCGCGAATATAGGCATAGAATCGACAGTGCTGGATATTTCCGCCGCGCGTCCGCGCATACTGCGCCCCGGCGGATTATCGCGTGAAAGCATCGAAGCG
>JAISCO010000095.1 GCA_031265535.1 Spirochaetaceae bacterium
GCGCCGCCCAGAATTACGGCAGGCGTTAAAAAACGCGCGTCCTGGGTGCGGAACAGTGTCCGGCAGATATGCGGTACGGCGAGTCCGATAAACGAAACCGGTCCCGCAAAGGCGGTAACAGAGGCGGTAAGAAGGCTGGAAATCAGTATGATTAGATTACGCAGCATTTTTACGTTTACACCCGTCGTGAGCGCATAGTTCTCGCCTATATTCAGCACATTCAACTGCTTCCCCAGCAGACACGCGGCGGCCATTAACGGAAGCGTGAGGGTGTACATTACCCGTAACTGCGGCCATGTTATGCCTGAAAAATTCCCCATGGCCCATATTGAAAAGCGGGCTATCTGTTCCTTTTCGGCAAAGGCGCTCAGTATGCCCGTCCCGGCGGTGCAAAGATAGCCGCACATTAGGCCGATTATCAGCAGCGTTACGATGTTTTTTACACGCCGCGCGGCAAATAGCAGCGCCGCCATCACGATTATCGCGCCTAAAAACGCGCCTGAAACAAGCGCGGCGGGCGGCAGGCGGCGAAAACCTAAGGTATAGCCGCCCAGCATGATGAAGCCCACAAATAATGTTGAACCGGACGAGACCCCAAGCACATAGGAGTCCACTATCGGGTTGGCAAAAAATGTCTGGAGCAAAAGTCCCGCCGCGGCCAGCGCCCCTCCCGCCGCGATAGAAGCGAGCGCGCGGGGCAGCCGTATTTGTTTAATAATGATAAATGCGTTTGAATTGTTGTCTTTGGCAAAAATTGCGGATATTATTTCGCCCGCGCTTATATTTGCGGAACCGAAGCCGAGGTTCATCAAAAAGATGAAAACGAGCGCCGCTAAAAATATTATATAGCATAAGGCAAAACGCCGCGTTTCTATCACCGATACCCACCAATACTCACCGATGCTCACCGATGCTCTCGAAATTCACGCGCGCGCCCAGCGTAACGGTTATGCCGGGCATGGGGTATTCGGCAAAGGATTCATAGCCGGTGTTCAATAGGTTGCGGATTCCGGCAAAAAAATTAAGATTATCATTTATCTTTTGATTCACATTCAGATTGAGCAGGAATACCGGTTCAAGCGCGGTGGAAGCCGAATTTACGGTATCCGTGTAGCGCTTGCCCTCATAGTTGGCGGAGATGAGCAGCGAGCCGTTTTTCCATGGAATATCGACTGAAAATACAAATTTGACGTCAGGTATATACGGGATACGTTTTTCGTCCGCAAAGCCGTATCCATAGCTTAGCAGACGGCTTACCATGCCTTGATAGCTGAACGCGGGAATTATCTTTTTGAACGGCCCTTTTGAAAGCGGTATATCAACGCTTATCTTGCCGTCAAAGCCGAAAAACGCTGCCTCGCCAACATTGGACGGACGCCAGACGCCGCCATTGGCCGCCCAGTGGATAGAATCATTTGTATACTGGGCAAAAAAAGAGCTTTCGATATTGATTATCTTATACCGGAAGTACGCGCCCAGATCCGCGCCCCATCCGTCTTCCGGTTTTAGGTCAGGGTTGCCGGCGTATTCCCCCTGAGCCGGCCAGTAAAGATCGTTAAACGCTGGGTATTTGAAACTTCGGAAATAGTTATTTTTTATTGTTAAGTCCGGCGAGGCAAACCACGCAAAACCTAATTTCGGCACAGGCACAACGGAAAGAACGCTGTTACTGTTAAAAACCGTTTTTATCGAAGGGATTATCAGAAATTTTTCCGTTGGGCTTAATTCACAAGTTAGATACAGACCGCCGTCGTTCTGGGAGCGTTTGCCTATTTCTGTGGAATCCAGCGTGGTATAACGGTAATCCCAGCCGGCCCGCAGCGTTAGTCCGGTGAGCGCGTCCCAACTCCAGCGGTTTATCGCGCTTATATCATGTTCATCGTGAAGCGAAGACGCGCCTGTAGGCGGCTCATAACCCAGTACTTCCCAGTTATGCGAAAGAGACGCCTCAAGCGCCATATTATCACGAAAAGCGGGCATATCCAGCATGATGTTTTGCCGCGTATAGAAATCTTTCTGCTTTCCGTGTATCTCCGCATAAGCGCTGGTAGGTATGTTTTTATCGCCGTTATAAATATCGCCCGACAGGATTAACTTTGACAGGCCGGCAAAATCCTTGATAAAAGAAACGGACGCGCCTATATCCATCATCTCGTTATTTGTTTTGCGGCGTGTTGTGTCGAAGTATTTATCCCAATAAAGAAAATGATTTTCCGCCCGGTTAGCGAATATCCCGGCGGAGGCTGAAAATGTTTCGGCGCTATATCCCCCTGAAAAGTTGATATTTTGCGCGTCCGCCAAGTCTTCCCAGTGCGGATTTTCCAGTCGCCCGTCTTTTTCGTAGTATTTACCGGGCAGCATGGAAACATTTGATACCCCGCCGCTTAAACTCAAACCGCGTTTTCGCTTTTTTATTGTAATGATATTTATGACCCCGCCCAAAGCGCCTGAAACATTATACTTGCTGTCGGAACCGCCGTATATAACCTCTATGCGCTCAATCGAGTTAAGGTCGATCTGACTTATCTCAAAATCGCCGGAACGCGCGGAGTTGGCCGGGATCCCGTTTATTAAAAAGGCTATACGGTCCGAATCGAAGCCCCGCATGTTTATATCCGCCGCGTTTCCGTAGCCTCCGCGCCGGACAACTCCAATGTTCAGAGTTTCCTGTAACAGCGCCGCCAAATCAGGGGGCTGTATGCGTTCAATATCCTCTTTTGTAATAGTTTTCATCTGCTGGACGCTTTCCCGTGTCCCCACTACCGTAAGCCCCTCCTCATCTTCCATGAGCGGAAAATATTCATCAAAAAAACTTTCTCCCTGAACGGCATCAAGTTCCCCGCCGTCCGTCTGCGAAAATGCCAGATGCACGGAATAGAGAGACAGAATACAGCCTATAAGCACAATAAATATACGACGCATTTACCGGGGGATCCTCGCGGACACGAAAAACCCAAGCGTGAAGATACGCTTGGGCTTTTCAGTGTGCCATTAACCTTGCCTGGTTTGAGGCGCCGCCATCAGCGCGTCGGCGCCGCCCCAACTAGAAGCATTTGCCGGACTGAATTTTTTCTGTGCCTCTTCAAGGTCAGCTACCGATACATCGGTTCCCGGATTGCTTACATCGTAGGCATCTCCCATCTGCATCGTATTTTTGGACAGGTTCTTAAAATAAACAGCGCTATATTTGCCGCTTGTGTATTTAATTATTATACAGCCTGATGTTCTGTTAAAATTGTACACATAGGCAATTTCGGCGTTATCGTATGAACCGGTATCCGAACCATTATAAATAAACTTATGAGAAATGCCGCCCCCTTTTATAGTATAGGTGTCTGACCAGTCTTCACCTGACGCCTTCCATGTTCCTATTAGGCCGGAATTGAGCTCGTGGTTGTCGGTAAAAGGGCTGCTTCCCGGGTCATGCTCGCAGCCGGTAAACGCCAGCGCCGCGCATAAAAGCGAAAACGCGAATAACAGAGGGAGTATCCCCCCCCCCCCCCGCACACAAAATAGACGATTACGGGATAGTGAACAGTTTTGTAACATTGTTACCCCTTTAGCCCGGGCGGGACATGAGTAACCTGTGTTAATTTTGATATACATACAGAATTCATGCGGCCTTGCCTCGAGCCGGTCAAAAACTTTTGCGTTTTTGACTCATGAAATTGAACCGGACAATGCCCGGTGTACCTTAAAGTTTCTGGCTTAAGGGCGCTTTTGCCCCATTCACAGCTACGGGATAGTGGAGGATTTTCACCTCACTTCCTTTTAGTGTACTGAAATAGCTTAATTTGTTGCCTCTGGATTTGTCAAGCAGTAATGAACAATTGAGGCTGTTTCAAAACCCTCCGAAAGGATAGAAAAGGCGAGGGAAACCTGATAAAATTGTAGTTGAATAAACTATAACCAGGAGACCATCGCCATGAAAACTATAAGCGAA
>JAISCO010000188.1 GCA_031265535.1 Spirochaetaceae bacterium
TTTGGAGGCAAATACCGGATCATTGATATACCTTTATCTAATTGTATAAATGCCGGCTTAAAACAGATATATATACTTACACAATTCAATTCAGCCTCGCTTCACATTCACCTTGGACACACTTACACTTTTGATCATTTTTCAAAGGGATTTGTCGAAGTTCTTGCGGCGGAACAGACTTTAGAACATTCCGGCTGGTTTGAAGGCACGGCGGACGCGGTACGCAAGAATCTCCTCCATTTTAAGGCGCATAGTCCTGACTACTACATTATATTGTCCGGCGACCAACTTTACCGCATGGATTTAAGGGATATGCTAAAGAGGCACTGCGAGTCCGGCGCGGCTATTTCCATAGCTTGTACCGCTGTTTCGCGGGAAGACGCAAGTCAATTAGGCATATTAAAAGCAAATAAACAGAATGTAATTACAGAATTTCTGGAAAAACCCGGCCCCACAAAAGATATTTCAGATTTTATAGCGCCGACGGAACTTCAGAAAGACAAAAGTGACAGCTATCTTGCGTCTATGGGTATCTATATTTTTAACGCGGACACTATGCATAAATGCCTCGACAATACATTGACAGATTTTGGTAAAGAAATAATTCCGGAAGCTATAGATCATCTCAAGGTAAATGCCTATCCATTTGAAGGTTACTGGGAAGATATTGGAACAATCAGCAGTTTCTATAACGCTAATCTTAATCTCGCAAATATCAAACCTTTGTTTGATATTTATGATGAAGAACGCCCGATTTATACACGTATGTACAATTTACCGCCGTCAAAAATGAATTTTAGCAGCATGAACCAGTCCATAGCGTCGGAAGGGTGCATTATCACTAATTCATCTATAACAAATGCCGTAGTAGGCGTCCGCACCATTATTGAATCGGGCGCAAGTCTGAACGGCGTTGTCTGTATGGGCGCGGACTATTACGAGACAGAGGCGCAAAAAATGACCAATATGGGGAACCGTCTTCCAAACATTGGAATTGGCAAAGGTTCAATCATCAAGGGCGCAATTATTGATAAAAATGTCCGTATTGGCGAAGGCTGCCGTATAGGGATAGATAACATAAACCGGAGTGACGGCACTTACGAAACTTGTTCAATCATAGACGGTATAATCGTAGTTCCCAAAAACGCCGTTCTTTACCCGGGGACAATTATATGAGCCTCCCCGCCGCAAGTGGCGCAAATTTTGCGGCAACCAAGTTTACGCGCTTGCGGCGGGTATTAGATCACACTGCGAATAAAGGCAATATCTAAACCATAAACCCAGCAGTTTTACTTTTAGAGCTAAAAGTAAAACTGTTGCCTAACTGTTGCTCTGTCCACTGTCCTTCTGTCCACTAACCACTAACCCACTGTTAATTGTTAATGGGTGGGGGTAGCGGAAAAGCGTTTTTGTGAATACAAAAACCTTTGTAGTGAGTGGTCGGCAACTATGTTGCCGCGCCGTAACAAAAAGTTCATCAAAATTTTAACGGTTTGTGATTGATGCGCTTCCCCTTTTTATTTGAAACCGACTCAACTGTTAATTGTTAATTGCTCATTTTTACCTGTTACTTTTTACCTTTTCCTTTTTACCATTTTTTTCTAAAAGTAAAATTGCTGCCATAAGCCCGCCGCAAATTTGCGCGTTTGCGGGCTTATGCGCCGGCTCATTAAAATCTACAGTCCTAGCAGGTATGTGTTCAGTATATTTTCCAGGTATTCCTGCTTGCCGCTGGTTAAGCCTATGTTTCCATACTCTTTTACCAAGCCCGCAAGAGATGCTAAATCAAACTCGCCTTTTTCAAATTTGGCGCCGTCTCCGGAATCAAATGACGCATAGCGCTTCTTTACGAAAGCGGGTATTTTGCCGTCATCCAATATTCGCTGCGCGATTACCAGTCCTACCGCAAAAGTATCCATGCCTCCGATATGCGCCTCAAATAAGTCTGAGGGGTCAACGGAATTCCGTCTGATTTTGGCATCAAAGTTAAGACCGCCCGATGTAAAGCCGCCCGCTTTAAGTATGGCGAACATGGCAAGCGCCGCCTCGTAATAGTTGTTGGGAAACTGGTCGGTATCCCAGCCGTTTATATAGTCGCCGCGGTTCGCGTCAACCGAGCCTAGCATACCGGCGGCGGCGGCCGTCTCAAGTTCGTGGGCAAAGTCGTGTCCGGCAAGTTCCGCATGATTCGCCTCAATGTTAAGCCGGAAGTCTTTGTCCAAGCCATAGTGCCGCAGAAAACCGATGACGGTTTCCGTGTCATAATCATACTGATGTTTTGTCGGTTCGCACGGTTTAGGCTCAATGTAAAACACGCCCTTAAAGCCTTGTTTACGGGCATAGTCGCGGGCAAGTGTCAAAAAACGCCCAAGATGCTCTTTCTCGCGTTTTAAGTCGGTATTAAGGATGCTCATGTAGCCTTCCCGTCCGCCCCAAAATGTGTATCCTAAACCGCCCAGCTCTATTGTGGCGTCAATGGCAGCCTTAACCTGGGACGCGCCCAGCGCAAGAACTTTGAATTCGGGATTTGTAGCGCCGCCGTTCATAAAACGCGGGTTGTTGAACAAGTTGGCGGTTCCCCACAAGAGTTTTACGCCGGACGCTTTCTGCCGCTCCTTGGCTTTTGCCGTCCATGTTTGCAGATTCTTCTCGCTCTCTGCGGGTTTGCTTCCCTCCGGCGCAACGTCCCGGTCATGAAAGCAGTAAAATTCAGCCCCCATTTTGGTAAAGAATTCAAAAGCGGCGTCCAGTTTATGTTCCGCCGCGTCCATGGCGCTGTCGGCATCCGTGATCCACGGATGCGGGTGGGTCGCGGCGCCAAACGGGTCGGCGCCGTCCGCGCAAAAGCTATGCCAGTAGGCTATGGCAAAGCGCAGGTGTTCCTTCATCTTTTTTCCGCCAACCAGCTTCTCCCCGTCATAATACTTGAAAGCAAGTGGATTATCACTCTTTGCTCCCTCGTACTGTATCTTACCAATGCCGGTAAAATACTCTTTGTTTCCGATAAAATAATCTGTCATAAAAACTCCTTAAGTTATGCCTATTCCAAGATTCGGCTTTGATGAATTTCCCATAATTATACAAAATTGTACAATTATTGGCACAAAAAATCAAGCATCCAGATATACCCATTTGCCATGGAAGCACATGCGCTCCGCGCTAGTAACTCCCCGCCTCGTTGGGCGGGACGCGGTGTTCAGTTCGTAAGCTGCCTTTGAGTCTTTTCCACTTGACATGGAGGCAACCGGCCAGCCGGTTTCTCATGCGCTCCGCGCCTGCCAGCGGGTTTACATACGCTCCGCGCCCGCCAGCGGGTTTACATACGCTCCGCGTTAGCGTCTTGCCGCTAACGCAAACTTGTTTGCGCCGTTGGCGGCGGAGAGGCGTTCACTTCGTAAGCGGCGGTCAGTGGCTTTGCCTCCACTCCTATAATCTGTGCAATCTGTGGCTAATCTTCCTGAATTCAGGAGGGGTGCGCTATTTCCATACATCATCGCAAACCGTTGCCTAATAGTCACGCCCCCGCCCAAAACGGCACGCTCTCCTAGTGAGCGTGTACTTGGGTAAGGCAGCATGGCGTAGGCCTCGAAAAACTTACTGTTGCCTATAAATGTTTAAAGGCCCCTGTCTCCAGCCCGCGCCCACAGCGGGCTTCCGCCACCCCCGCATCCCCGCTTCGCGGGGTTCCTCCTATAAAAAGTCAACCAGAAAATAGCCTTTATCCTGCTTTTTTTCGTTTTTACCGGTAACACCAGCCTTATTGTTCATTGCTAATTGTTAATTTTATCATTCCTCATTCCTGATATTGTTATTTGTCGCGTGATGGATTAAAGTTGTCAGGTGAAGAGTGGAAAGATGAGGAATGGGGCAGCTTGATAATTGCTAGTATCTTGACATCTTTCAAACTGTGGGTAGCGGTCTCAAGACCGGAATAAGAATATTTTACCTCAAAGTCGAAGAAGGAAAGAGAAAGAGGGAGGGTCTCTTAAAAACTTATTCGACTTCTTTGACTTCGCGGTTTATAAAATTCTTCATGTTTGGAACAAACTCATCCACTGTTACAATCGTGTACGAACACTAGCTATTAATTGATAATTGAAGTTGGAGGCTATTTATGGCAACGATGATAGGTATGACGGCGGAACAAGCGGCGGAGGCCGGAAAATCCCTCACTTTTGAAAAAGTTTGGGCGGCGATGGACCGCTATTCGGAGGAAGCTGACAAACGATTCCAGGAATTGGAAAGGGTGATGAAGGAAAATGACCGGATACTAACAGAGCGGTTCAAGGAAACCGACCGGGTTATAAAGGAAGTCGGCGAGCAACAAAAGGAGACCGACCGGGTGCTAACCGAGCGGTTCAAGGAGACCGACCGGGTTATAAAGGAAATCGGCAAGAGGATTGACCAGCTTTCTAAAAATATCGGCGGGCTGAATAATTCCATGGGGACGCTCATCGAGACGCTTATCTCGGCGCGGCTTTGGGAAAAGTTTAAGGGTTACGGACTTAAAGAGGCTGACCGGCACGTATACATCTACGATGAAACGGGCCGCTACGTATCTGAAATTGACATTCTGCTTTCCAACACGGATTGCGCGATGGCTATAGAGGTTAAAACCCACCTCAATAAAACGGAAGATGTGGACGGGCATTTAAAGCGCATGGAACTTATCCGGCGGTACCCTCCCATTGAAATAGGATTAAACAACAAACGGCTGATGGGAGCTATGGCCGGAGGGGTTGTAGACTCCAAAACTATGGAATATGCCTATAAATGCGGCTTTTTTGTGCTTGAACTAGCCGGAGATTTGGCGCGGATTGTGGAGCCTCCCGCAGGATTTAAGCCAAAGGAATGGTGATAACAGGTAAAAAGTAAGAAGGTTAACACCGGTCTCACTCCTTAATTGTTCATTGCTCATTATTCATTGTTAATTGCTCCTCAATATCATTCCTGTTCACTGCCTATTTTCGCGCCAGACTTGCCGGTAAACTTTTCGACAAGCGCTTTACCGGCTCTTGTTTGCTCAAGCCCCGCAACAAGACCGTTCAGAGCGGCGGCGCCTTTTGAGGAAAACAAATCCGTCACCTTATTTAATCCGGACTCAATGTCGCCCGCGTTTGCCAGTATTTCTATTTTTGCGTTGCCGATATTTTTCGCCTGTTCAATGCCCACATCGCGGTTCGCCTTTATCTGTTCAATCGTGATGAGGTATTGCTGATACTCCTTGTTTTCGCCGACATCTTTTGCCAGCGTTGTCTGCGCCGCGACAGACGCAAGCTGCTTGGCCTTTTCCGCCTCGGCCTCCGCAAGCCCGATGGACTGCTTTCCCTTAGCCTCGTTTTGCTGCTGGACGAGCGTAGCGGCGGCCACCTGCTCAATCCTGAACTTGGAAGCCTCAGCCTCACGCTCCACCGCCGTCTTCTTAGCCTCGGCCTCAATCTCGATGACGGATTTTTGCGCCTGTGCCTGAACCTCGCGTTGATACTTATCCGCGTCCGCGCCGATACTGACAATCTCCTTTTGTTTATTGGCGCTCACTATCGCCGCCTCTTTTTCAATCTCGGCGGTACGAACCGTATTCACCTGACTCACCGCCATCGTCTTTTCGGCGGTAACCTTGCTTTCTTCCGCAATCGCCTGATCCGCACGCTGTTTCGCGATACCGACCGCCTGTTCCGATTTTGCCACAGCCTCGCCCGACGCCTGAGCCGCCGCCGCCTTCTTAACCTCGACCTCTTTTGTCGACTCTATTTCCGCTTCCTGCGCCTTTTGCCGGTTAAGCGCCACCGTTATACGCGACTCCTTTTCGATCTCCGATTTTTTCTTTGCCATAATATTTTGTATTACATTGCTGTCCTTCGCGTCCTTTATATCCATCAATTCGATATTCTTGACCGGCAAAACACCCCACTGGGCAAGCTCTTCTTTAACATCAGTCGTAAACTGTTCCCCGTATATCGAACGCTCCTGCATGATCGATTCGAGATCCGATTTCGCCATAATCGACCGTACCGACCCTTGCACAATCCCCGCAAGATGGTCATGCAGCTCCGCCATATTTTCGACCTTCTGCGCCGCCTGATTCGTGTCGGAGATACGAAAAAACGCCTTGACATCAACGGTGAACGGCAGCCGGTTTTTGTCATAAGCCTCGTAACTGTTCAGGTCAAGATCAAAATTGCTGACCGGAAGCTCCCGCACCGTAACGCCGAGCAGCGGCAGCCACGTAGGCCATTTATAATAGACATTCCCCGCTGACTGCCCCACGCCATAAGACACCGTCGTCTTGGAACGCTGAATAATATGAACCGTATTCGACGGAACGATGCGCCTTAACTTGAGAATATTGATTATCAGCACAAGCAAAATAATAATTCCCGCAAACAAAACTATTTCACCAATTTGAGACATAAAAACCACTTGCTATAGTATATCATGCCGCCAGTCAGTTGTCCACACAATTTTCTTGCAACCCTCTCATAAAACAGGAAATTATGCTAGACTGGCAC
>JAISCO010000194.1 GCA_031265535.1 Spirochaetaceae bacterium
GAGCTTGTTTCAAAACTAATCGACTATGCGCTGAAGCGCATGGTTTTGGAACAAGCTCTTGCAGTTTTTCAGGCTAAAGCCTTACAAAACTGCGGAATTTAAGGTTGCTGTTCCAAAAACTGAAGTTTTGGAACAGCCTCTGGTAATTTGCGCGGCGGCATGGTAGATTAAAAATATGATGGCAAGTTTACCCAAGATAAGCGTCATTATTTTAACATACAACCGTCCGCATTTTATACAGCGTTCTGTTGATTCGATATTGAAACAGGATTTTACTGATTTTGAGCTGATACTGATTGATAACGGCTCGACCGACAGCACGAATGAAGTTTGCAAGGCTATACTTTCCGGCAATACAACGGCGCGTTTTATACGGCGTGAGGATAGCTCTATTGGGGGCGGGCGGAACGCGGGGCTTGACGCGGCGCGGGGTGAATACATCGCGTTCATTGATGATGATGATTACGCATATCCCGATATGCTTTCTTTTTTATATAATCTTGCTAAAATACACGGCGCCGATATTTCTTTTTGCGGCTCCGACAAGGAACTGCCGGGCTCTGTTATACAGCCTCAATTTTTGTTTGACGAACTTTTGGTACTGACGCCGGAGGATGCCGTAATTGAGCTTTTAGAGCGCCGGCTGTTAAATTTAGCCACACCTACAAAACTTTTCAAAAAAAAATTATTCGAGCGGGAGCGGTTCAAGGAAGACCGCAAATATGATGATATTTCCACAACATATAAACTGTTTGCGTCCGCGAATAGAATTGTTGGGCATGGGATTCCTAAGTATTGTTTTAACCGGCACGGCGGCAACAATTCAGGGTTTACCGACAATGATAAAAAACTTACGCCCGCCCAGCTTGAAGAATACTTTATCACATACCGCGAGCGCACCGCGTGGCTTTTAGAAAAACTTCCCGCCATATCGGAATATGTCCTGTACAGCGAATGGTCGTTTCTGCTGTCGATGTACCGTAAAATAGTGTCGCACAATTTGATAAACTGCGAAGAACAGCGTAAATACTGCGACGCTTATCTGTGTAAGGCCGGCGGGCGTCATCTTAAATCGCCGTGGATAAAACCGTTTGAATTTGATTATTTTAAACTTCATCAAGAAACAAGAAATGAGCCGGTTTCAAAACCCTGTTAGCACGGTAACTTTTTCTCCGATGAAACCGGCTTACGAAAAAGCGGTCAAGTCTGTTTTTTCATGTTATAGCGCTTCTGTTTGTAAAATATCAATTGGCGCAGCGAGTGGCGGGGGCGTTGCGGGGGCATATTAACAGCCTGAGGCTGCCCCCGCAGAGGGGGTAGCCCGCAACCATGTGCGGGCGTAGGGGGAGCCTTCCCCCCTTAATTTGATATATTTTGGTAGAAGTATTATAAAATTAGTTTTCTGGAGGAGCGGGCATTAAAAATTCTTTTTTGCTGGCAACGCCTTCTTGGGTAATGCCGGGGACATATCTTGAAAATATACAATTTTTGAGCGGCAAAGATATGATTGGCGGGGTTGAACTTCTTTTTTTTCTGTACGATGAGGATATACGTTCCGGTTTTTTGCGGGAATTGCCCGCGATTCGCATGTTTGCCGAACGCTTTGTCTTTACCGCTCATCTTCCTGACAATTTGAACGAGGGGCACGAAGAACTTGTTGAGTTACTTTCTCCGCTTGTAAAACATTTTATCGTACATCCGGCAATCGTAGACCCGGCAGTCGCAGATCCGGCAATCGAAGCGAAAACACAGGCGCGTTACCTAAAAAAATGGATGAATCGTTATGGTAAAAGCCGGTTTTTGATTGAAAATACAAGCGCCGGACGGCTTGAAACAGTATTAGCTTACCTTGATGATGACGCGCCGCTGTGTATGGACACCGCGCATCTGCTTATTGAAGGCAAAAATCCGGCGGATTTCGCGCGGCGTTACGGGGATAGAATATCCGAAATACATTTGAACGGACTTGGCGCGGGTCAGGACCGTAACGGAGTTAACGGCGGCCATAAAGCGCTAAACGTGCGGGATGAGTGGCTCGCCGAGCTCTCGCCGTTTTTGCGGCGCTTTTCCGGCATAGTTAATCTTGAGCTTTTTTCGTGGCGGGATGTTCAGGACAGCATAGTTTGTTTGCGGCAATTACCGGATCTTCATGATGTTTGATCGTTTTCTTTCTGTATTTAGTCTTGTTTCGCGTATTCCGGTAATAGGGCGTTTCAAGTTTGACCTTAGCCGCATTGACTTTTATCTGCCGCTTATAGGTATTTTTCCTGCCTTCTTGGGTTTGATAAGCTGTTTTTTGGCGCTATGGCTTACCGGGCTGGCTCTTTTTTCTGTTACAGCCGCGCTTTTTGTCCAATATTTATGTTTTAACCTGTTTCATCTGGACGGTCTGGCGGATACAGCGGATGCTTTTTTGGGAACGGTGAGCCGGGAAAAGCGTTTTGCCATCTTAAAAGATTCCAGAATCGGCGTTTATGGATTTTTCGCGGGTGTTTTCGCGTTTATTTTTAAACTTTCGCTGCTTTATGGTCTTTTGCGCGGCATAAACGGCGTATTTTTCAATATTTCACCGGAACGGCTGCTTGTTTTCATATATCCTGTGAGCGGAAGATTTGGCGCGGCGCTCGTCCCTTGCATGGCAGCCCCCGCAAAACCGGAGGGGCTGGGCGCTCTCGCCGCTAAGTCGCGCGCTTCTTTCGCGCTTGCAGGCACGGTGTCCGCGTTGTTGATATGCTTAAGTTTATGGCTGGCGGCAGCGTCAATTTTTGCGGAAGTACCGGATACCCACAGTCTTCTAATCATCCTGCTTTGCTATTTTGTTGTCCCGCTGCTCGCCGGGCTTATTTCCGCCGTCTTTTACACTCGTGTTTATGGTAAAGCGCTTGGCGGCTATTCGGGCGACGCCCTTGGAGCCGCGATAGAAACGGCTGAGATTTTGTTTCTTTTTTTTGTTGCCGTCTTATACAATTTTTTTGCTGTTTAACATGTAGAAGAAGAATATTTTACCTCAAAGTCGAAAAAGTCGAAGAAGGAAAGAGAAAGAGGAATTAACAATTAGCAATGAGCAGTTAGCAATGAGGAATGAGATTTACCAAATTCAAGAAGCAAGGGCATCCTTTTTCTCATCGACATTTGCAACAGCAAATGTGTTCTCATTTATGGGAACAAGCGTGTCGAATATCTGGACTGATTCGCCGATTGTCTTGACATCTTTCAAACTGTGGATAACGGTCTGGAGACCGGAAGAAGAATATTTTACCTCAAAGTCGAAAAAGTCGAAGAAAGAAAGAGAATATGAGCCACAAATTACGCGAATTAACAATTAGCAATGAGCAATTAACAATGAGGAATTAGCAATGCCTTCAGCCGCGTATGCAAAGCGCTGTTTTCAGACCCGAAAGCACGGAGTAAAGGCTGCTTGGGGTAGTCGGCGCGGAGCGCATGTGCCTCCATGGCAAATGGCGGGGGGGTAGCGGAAAAGCATTTTTGTGAAGCAAAAATCTTTGGAGCGCAGGGGGGCGCGACTATGAGGCAACGGTTTGCGATGATGCGGGGAAACAGCACCCCCCTCTTTAATTAACAATGAGTAATTAATAATGAAACAGATTGCGCCATAAATGGTGACGCGGATTATCGAAGTGAACGCATCCCCGCCCCCAGCGAGGGGCGGCAAGACGCTAACGCGGAGCGTATGAGAAACCCGCTGGCGGGTTGACGAAGGGGGGGAAAATTGGCAAAATTATAGTATATTCATTACGGAGGAATATTTATGAGTTTAATAGATATGAATTCGGCGCGCGAAATTCTGGATTCGCGTGGGAATCCCACCATTGAAGTAGATGTCGTATTGGAAGACGGCTCATTTGGCAGGGCGGCAGTACCTTCGGGCGCCTCAACCGGCGAGTATGAGGCGGTGGAACTTAGGGATGGCGATAATGACCGCTATCAGGGCAAGGGCGTTTTAAAAGCCGTTGATAACGTGAACGAAAAAATCGCCGAAGAACTGACCGGGTTGTACGCATTTGATCAGGTCAATATTGACAAAACGATGATAGAGCTTGACGGCACGGAAAATAAAGCCAATCTGGGAGCGAACGCGATACTGGGCGTTTCTATGGCGGTAGCCCGTGCGGCGGCGGAATCCGCGTC
>JAISCO010000205.1 GCA_031265535.1 Spirochaetaceae bacterium
GATAGCATAGAGGGGTGGGGCTTGGCGGGTGATCGCATTGCCTCTTGACAATAATCATAGGAGGGATTGAAGCGGAAATCCCGCAGTACCGCCATAGGCGGGACGAGGAATTGCAGCGGAAAGCCCGGTTTTTTGCGGCTCTACCGCAAAAAATGCGCCCTCTCATTAACGATTAAAAGATGCGTTCCCAGCCGCGTATGCCAATCGCCGTTGCCTTATTGACGGCACGGAATAAAGCCTGCTTTCGGGATGCCGGCGCGGAGCGCATGTGCCTCCATGGCAAATGGCAAAGCCCCTGACCGCCGCTATCGAAGTGAACGTGTCTCCGCCCCAAACGAGGGGCGGCAAGCTGCTAGCGCGGAGCGTATGAGAACCCGCTGGCGGAGGCTGACGGGCGCGTATGCCAATCGCCGTTGCCTTATTTGAAGGCACGAAGTAGAGCCTGCTTCCGGGATGCCGGCGCGGAGCGCATGTGCCTCCATGGCAAATGGTGGCAGGTTGACAATGCAATGTTTAAAAAGTATAGTGAACACAATAATAATGTATACGCGAAGATTTTGGGTAGATACAGAGACAACCGGACTAAGTTCAGCAAAACATTTTGCCTTTCAAATATCTTATCTGATTGAAGAAAATAATGTTATACTACATAGCCGTACATTGGAACTGCGCCCCAATGACTATGAAAAGTATGTATTTAGCAAGCAGGCGGAAGCGGTTCACGGGTATTCGCGTGATAAGATTGTTGCGTTGCAGCCCGAGACGGAGGCGCTTACCGCATTGTTTCAAGATTTGGAACAGTATGGAAAGGACCGTCTTACTATCACCGGTTACAACATCAATTTTGACATCGGTTTCATAAAGGCAATGCTTAACCGGGGCGGTGCGGCAAGCGCGTTTTATAAATATTTTGACCGTATGCACTGCGATATAATGCAGCTTGTTCAAGCCTGTCGTATAGCCGGAATCATTTGTCTGCCGCATATCAATCTGGAAAGCGTCTGCCGCCATTTCGGCATAGATACAGAAACAACGCATCACAGTATGACCGATATACTGAACACACGGGCGGTCTTTAATAAAATTACCGGCATACTTGGCGCTAACTAGTAACAATGCGCCTAAACGATTTTTTCGGCGGCTTCAAACAGCGGGTTTTTAGCGTCTGCGGATGCGGCGGTAAAACATCGCTTGTCTGGGCTCTGGCATCTCAAGCAAACGGGCCCAAAATACTTGTAACAACAACGACACATACGCAAAAGCCAGAAGAAGCGGCGGGTTTATTCGACTATTTTTTTGACGAGACGGCATCCCGCAATCTGTGCCCGCCCGACGGCATCGCTTTTGCCGGCAACTGTAAAGCCTCCGGCGTTTCGGTATCTTCCTTTTCGCTTCCGGCGCTGGAAAGAATAATCCCGCTATTCGATCATGTCTTTATCGAGGCGGACGGTTCCAGGACAAAACCGCTCAAGGCGTGGGCTCCTTACGAACCTGTCATAACAGAAAGCACGGGGGTAAACATCGGCATACTTCCGGTCTGGCCATTGGGAAAACCCGTCTCGGACACTCTGATTCACAGACTACCACTCTTTACAGCGTTATCGGGCGCGCGCGAGGGCGGCCGGATAAAACCTGAACACTATATTCCTGTCATTTCGGGATATTCTGTGGACGGCGTTAACAAGGACGCCGGACTTCATAATGCAGCGCACTCCCTTTTTAGTATATCAAAAGGGCAAAAAATTCTTTTTTTTAACCAGGTTGAAGATGAGCGCGGCATGGAAAACGCCCGCCGCATAACCGGTATGCTGCCCTCCGCTTTTCGAGACGGGTTATTGGCTATAATCGCGGGCAGCGTCCACCAGAATTGTATAACACTGCTCTAAGCTCATTCTAAGCGCACAGTAAAGATTTTAGCCTTTCAAAGAAATTACCAAGCGGCGAGAAGGGCAATCATCAGCAATATATACTGTTCAACAGGACAGCGCGTCCTGTTCCTCATACCGTTTGATGACCGCGTATATGGCTTCACTGTCTTTCGCGCTGACGACATCGGTATAAAATGAAGGTTTACGCAGAAAATTAGCCATTAGCTTAAGTATGTGCAGGTGAGCCCCCGCCTCGACAGGCGGGGCAAGTATCATAAGTATCAAATGTACCGGCTTCCCGTCAAGCGTACTATAGTCAACGCCTTGTTTAGAAACGCCGAGTATGCCAAAAACGCCGTCAATCGCTTCTGTTTTACCATGCGGAAGCGCAATCCCATGCTGTACTCCGGTAGACATACGAGATTCACGTTCATGTAAAGCGGTAAGAATATCTTTTTTTATATTTTTCCCGCTTATCAGGCAGAATTGGTCAACCATTTCTTCAAAGATTTCTTTCTTTGTACTGCCTTTTAAGTCATACCTCATAAATTCGGGCAAAAAAACTTCGCTTAAAAGCATGGTTAGTTAATATAATTCTTTCGAATCTCTCCTATTTGATACTTTCCGCTGTAGTATCTTCCTCCGAGGGGGCCGCTTCCAGCACGGGCGGGGCAGTTTCTTCGTCTAACCCGGTCATATCCTGCCACCAGTCCACGTTTCCCTGCTCAGTACTAGCCCTACGGCCGGCGGCTTCAACTCCGCTGTCGCTGGGCGTCCGGTTAAGCAGCGCCATGCCAAAGCTTAATACTAAAAACAAAACGCCCAATACGGACGAAGCCTTTGACAACATATTGCCGGAACGCGAGCCGAAAACGGAAGAACTGCCGCCGGCAAAAAGACCGCCCAAACTGTCGCCTTCTTCGTTCTGGACCAATACCAACAATACAAGCAAAATTGCTACTATAATAAATAATACGAGTAAAACAACACTCAAAACTGCCATTAAAAAACTCCAAGTATACTTTATATTATACTAAATCAGGTTCAATCGTCAACCGGTAAAATATTATCGTTACATTATATCACGCCAACTCTCTGATGTCAAAAGGAGTCTCTTGATAAACATAATTGAGCCAGTTTGAAAAAAACAGGTGCGCGTGCGCCCGCCACCGGACTATCGGCATCTGGTTTGGATCATCATTTCTGTAGTAATTTCGCGGCGGCTTTATATCTATTCCTTTTGCCTTGTCGCGGCGGTATTCGGCGTCTAGTGTCAGCGCGTCGTATTCCAAATGCCCGTTAATGTAAATTTCACGGCAATTCAGCGCGGTAACGATAAACGGGCTTCCGCAGGGGGTCTGTGATTGAACTAAAAGTTTGTTGTTCGCGTTGATAGCGTCCCTGTCGCTTTCTGTGTGGCGGGATTGCGGCGCCAGAAATATGTCGTCAAACCCGCGGAACAGCGGCGTATGTTTTTCGTTGACATTATGGCTGAATATGCCGAATAGTTTACCCGGCAACTGTATTTTGGGTACTCCATAGTTGTAATACAGTCCTGCCTGAGCTCCCCAGCATATATGCAGGGTTGACCATACGTGTTTTTTTGAATACTCGAATAGTTCGCATAGTTCGTCCCAGTAATCAACTTCGGCAAAAGGCAGTGTTTCGACCGGCGCCCCCGTTATGATTAATCCGTCAAAGGCTTCTTTTTTTATCTTTCCAAGGTTGGAATAAAATTTTTCAAGGTGCCCGGGCGGCGCGTTATGCGCTTCATGGCTGTCCATGCGCAGCAGTGTAATATCCACCTGCAGCGGCGTATTTCCCAGCAGCCGCAGTAATTGTATCTCGGTGGTAATTGTTGTCGGCATCAAATTTACAATGGCGACCTTCATGGGCCGTATGTCTTGTTTTCCGGCGCGTTCGGCTGCCATCACAAAGACATTTTCTTGTATCAACTCACGGAATGCCGGCAAATCTTGCGGTATGTTTATAGGCATAACGGATTATATTCCATTCCCCCCTCCACTGAAAAGCCCCGCATGGGAAGGAAAAAGGAAAAGGTAAAAAGGAAGAAGTAACAATTATCAATGAGCAATTAGCAGTTGTCAAATAAAAAGGGGAAGCGCATTTATCCAACGCTGCAAAAATTTTGAGATATATGATAAAACCTTTGTTACGGCTCCCCCTCGCTCCATAGTCCTCATTCCGCTACGCTCCATTCCGGTCTATTCCACTACCCCCACCCATTAACAATTAAAAGTGGACAGTGGATAGTGGTTTTTTGCGGTAAGACATCAAAAAATGCGCCCAAATTATTAAAAAATTCGTATCTCGCAGGAAACAAAAAAACCTAAGCAAAATCGTTTTGCTATTTTACGACCGTTGCTATAGGCTTGAAGTCCGCTCCGCCGCTATCGAACCAAAAGCCGCTCCGCCCCCAACGAGGCGCAAACAAGTTTGCGGCGGCAAGACGCTAGCGCGGAGCGCATTGAAACCCGCTGGCGGGCGCGGAGCGCATTGAAACCGGCTGGCCGGTTATTTGAAAAGGATGCCGGCTAGGCTTGGTATGGAAATTAAATTACCTATCATGCCGCCCAGCGAAGACAAGAAAAAAACGAGCAGGACATGAGTAATACGATTTTTATAGACACCCTTAATACT
>JAISCO010000007.1 GCA_031265535.1 Spirochaetaceae bacterium
GCCGCCGAAAAAATTTACGAGCTTATGGCTTCCCACGACAGTTCGTTTTCCAGCATATCCACCGTTAAATCTCAAAACTTGCTCGTAGTGTAAATCAATGAATTTTGCGACTATCACCAAATCTTTTGCCATGCAATTATCAACCGTTCTATTTTGGTCTGCCGCACATTCAATCAATACAATCCTGCTCATTATCCTCGCCCTCCATTGTAAAGCAATTTGAAGTATCTAAAATCGCTTAAAACCATCTCTTTTCTCCCTATACGGGCCATGCCCGTAACCTTATATAATTTGACAGACACAAGCCTGTCATTTGTAAAACCTAATGGAATACCCATAGTAACGGACTCTTAAAATAATGTATCCCGAATCCGGCGCGGGGATTATACGCGGGCTGGCAAAGCCTTTTGTCGCATTTTCAAAGTACGTTGTCGTTAAATCCGTAATGCTATTCTTGCTGCTCCAATACGCCGACACTGAATTGTCAGCAGATGCTTCGTTAGTTTGGCCGGCATTGGCCCACTGAACATAGTAGCTCCCGCCAGTTACAGGAAAGCTATAATAATGATATGTTGATAAATATTCATTTTGAACATACCACGTTCCGTTTGTAAGCGGTATGGGCTGGGTGTATGCCGAAACTGCTTCGGCGGATAAATTGCCGGCTCCTATGTCATTGACGGCGGAAACCTTATAGTAATACTGCCGGAACGGATTCAAACCGGTATTAACGTATTCCGTGTTTGTCGTGGATGTTATGATGTTTGAGGCACTAACGCCACTGCCAGTACTTCTATATATCGAATACAGCTTTGCGCCCGGCACGGAGTCCCAGCTTACTTTCAGGCTGGCGGAGGACACCGGCTCGACCGTCAGGCCCGTTGGCACCGCCGGTACTGCGATAGTCGCGCTGACGGGCGCGGACAAGCCGCTTTCAACCGCGCCGCTCACCGAAGCGATTTTGTAGTGGTATGACGAGCCTTTGGAAAGCCCGGTGTTCAGGTATGGCGAGCCTGGTACCGTTACGATAAGGCTGTAATCCCCGCCCAATATCAGGGCGCGGTATAGTTTGTAGCCGGTCGCGCCCGAGACGGCGCTCCACGAAAGCCTGATGCTAGACGCGGTTTCAACGGTCGCCGTAAAATTGCCCGGTATGGGAATGGCAGGCGCGACCGCGGAAGCCGCCGCCGATTTTTCCCCCTCGCCCGCCACATTTACCGCCGAAACTTTGTAAAAATACGTATTTCCCATGACAAGGCCGCTGTCGGTGTATGTCGTAGAATCATCAGCCACGCTCCCGACAAAACTGTAAACGCCGTTCTCTATGCCTGCCCTGTAGACCCTGTAAGCTGCCGCGTCCGCAACGGCCTCCCACGAAACGTTAAGGCTCCCCGCAACGGTTCCGCTTGTTACGCTGATTTTATCTGGCGGCTGCGGTTTTTTGATTGCGGCAACGGCATATTCTTCGGACAGGCCGCCTTCCCCAATCCCGTTAAACGCCTTTACCTTGTAAAAGTAGTCTGTATCCGCGCTCAATCCGGTATCTATAAAAGCAGGCTCCGGTGTATCCGGCGAAAGTTGCGAATAACCGCCGTCCGCGCTCGCGCCGCGGTATACCCTGTAGCCCGTCGCGCCTGAAACCTTTTGCCACGAGATCGCTATACTGGTTGCCGAATATATTACAGCTTTTATGTTTTGCGGCATTTCCGGCAGCGATGTAGCGGCGGGATACGCTTCCGATTGTTTGCCTTCTCCAATTTCAGAAACGGTGGAAACTTTGTAATAGTACGTGTTATTCGCCGAAATGCCGTCTTTATCCGCGTAGAAGCATTCAGTTGCCCCGCCGAGCGTTTCGTACTGCCCGCCGCCCTGCAAACGGTATATTTTGTAGGAAGCCGCGCCGCTTACCTCATCCCATTCAATGTCGATTCTTGCCGCCGTTACAACCCGTGTCGTTACATTTTCGGGCGGCGGCAGCTTTCTTGTCGAGGCAAAAATGAACGGCGACCGCGGCCCCTCGCCGGCGTTGTCTTTTACAGTTGAAACCTTGTAGTAATAATCGGAATCAGGCTCAAGGCTTTCGTCCGTATAACTTCCGCCGTCCGCCGCGGCGATACGCTCGTATTCAGCGTCTTCCTCCGCCGACCGGTAAATAAAATAACGGACCGCGCCGGATACGGCGTTCCACATAAGCTCCACGCTCGTTTCCGAAGCTGCCGCAGCCGTAATTCCCTGCGGCGCGGGCGGCAGCCCCTCGCCGGCCTTCGCCGCAGCCGGAGTGTCCAGCGGCAGCGAACAGGCCGCAAATATTACCGCTAAAACCGATACGCCCAAAAACAATGTTTTTTTCATTTTATACCGCCTTAATTCCGCCTCAATTATTTTTTTGGAAAAACCCGATGCTGTAACCTAAACTTATGCCAAGAATGCCGCGCCTGTACGCCGTCACGGAAATTTCATCGCCTGTGAACGTCGTGTTTACCAAATCCGCCATGTAACGTATGTCGGCGAAAAGCACACCGGGGCCAATCTTTATGCCGGCGTTTATGCCTCCGGCAAGACCGACCGCAGCCGAAAGTGTGCCGGCGTACGATTTGTTCAAAAAACTGTCGAACATTGCCGCTTTCATGGGCGCCCCGAAAAATATGCCGCCCGAAACTCCAAGCGAATATCTGGCGGGAAAGTATGTAAAATTCAGCAGCACGGGAATCAGAAGCGAATTTGACGTGATTGTAAAAACCGTATCGTAATGGTATATGACGCTGCCTGCGCTGTCGGTAACGGGTTCTTTAGCGGAAACCGTAAATGTATCCGCCGAAAAAATGACTTCCGTCTGTATCGCCAGAAAATCAAGAAGCTGTACCGCAATTTGCGGCGCGGCGTCAAAACTTATCCCGCCGCCCGCCTTTTCCCCCGCAAATATGCCGCCGCTGTTATCATAAAAATGAATGCCCGAACCTATTCGCGCTCCGGCATACAGCCATTTGTTCTTCCAGTCCCCTTCTTTCGCCGTAAGAGACGAACCCAGTCCGCGCCTTCGCCCTGTAATCGCCGATAAAATAGCATCGTTTGCGATTAAATAGCTCTGTATTCCCTGAATCTTTGCGGTCTTGACTTCTATCGCGCGAATTTGAAACCTGTACAAATCCCCGATAGCGGTAATACTGCCCGATATTATGCTTTCCGCGCCAAGTTTTTGGCCTATAGCCTGCGCCGTCTCGTCGCTGACCTCGCCCGACATTTGAAATGTTATTTCGTTTTGAATTAAATCTAAATTATGGCGGTCAACTGCCGTAAAAAAATTATCATTTACAATTTTTTCCGTAATACTGTTGATGATGTAATCCGATAACGCGCCGTTTTTCGAGACAATGTTAAGAACCACAAGCTTCGATTCTTCCGGAATTCGCGCTTCAAGATAGGCAACCGCGCCGCTAATCGCATCGTTCAGCGTTATGGGGGCATCCTGTGCCGGCAGAAACGCGGCGTTCATCAAAAAAGCAAGAAGTATTGCCTGTTTTTTCAGGCCGCCCCCGGTTTTCACTTGCGGCTTTCGGCAAGACAGGAACGACCGCCTTGCGTAACAGTTTAGAGAGCCGGTATAACGGGGGGGGGGGGGGTAAAATATAAGGAACAAGATATGCAAGGATAAGCAGTTTTTATCATGATAAACAGTATATCAAACCGGCGGAACTTTTACAAGCAGGCCAGTAGTTTTCAGCAATTTTACTTTTATGAAATTTAAGAAACAATTAAAAGTGAGCAATTAGCAATTAGCAGTTAGCAATTAATAATTAGCAATGAGAAGGCGGACAGCCGCGTATGCAAGCGCTTTTATTGAACCCTAAGGCACGGAGTAAAGACTGCTTCCGGTATGCCGGCGCGGAGCGCATGAGAAACCCGCTGGCGGGGCGGGCATTTAAGACTGGTGAGCTTGTTCCAAAACTAATCGACTATGCGCTGAAGCGCATGGTTTTGGAACAAGCTCAAGCATAATTAATTTCTTGGCAATTGGAGATTCTCCTGATTACAGGAGGGATACAGAATTGTTTTTTGAAACAGTAATTGTCCCGAATAAAGTTGTAGCATATATTTCACGGGTTGTGATCGAAGAAATAAATGATACAAAAGAAGTTGGTAAAAGAGAAGAATTGTTAAATACTTTAAAAAAATACCCTAATATTAAAATGTTAGTTGCAGAAGATAAAAATGTGGAAGAAATAGCATTTTTGGCAGAAACATACATGGAAAACGGAATTATCCCCAGAAAGAAAATAGCAGATGCTTTTCATGTTGCATATTCCACAGTATTTGAAATGGATATATTGTTAAGCTGGAATTTTAAGCATTTGGCAAATATAAACAAAGAAAAGAAAATACTTATTGTAAATAAAATTAATGGATATAATTATCCATTTCGCATGGCAAATCC
>JAISCO010000025.1 GCA_031265535.1 Spirochaetaceae bacterium
TGCGGGAATCCTGGGCGCTATACCCGCCGGTAACGGCGCCGGAGGAGGGAAACCAGTTGCCGGATTTACCGGAAGAAGAGGAAATTGTGAGGAGATTTACGGAAACGACAAAGCTCTTGGGAAAATGAATCGTCAAACCATGCGGCGTAGACTTCGATTCACCCTTTGACGATAAGACCAATATAATCATTCTCGCCCTCGCTCCTTTGCTGGATAAAAGATCGCATGGCCGGAGGAGGGAATATATACGAGAAACGTGCAATTTTCCGTTTGTCATATACAACCGGGACGTTATGTGCCATGCCCCTAACAGTTTTTGTAAAATTATTGACAAAAAAGAATACTTTTATCGACCTTGCTATTTTGATGATAGCGATGGTATTTATTTTAGCAGGGTGCGACACTGGAACCAACCCCGAACTTGGCCCCCAAAAATTCGTTGATCCCCAGTGCCGCTTTACAAGTCGCCGCGTATGACGTCTTATTATTCGCAGATGAGGATAAAGATTTTTTATGGATACCAGTAATAACAAAGAGAAAGAAATATTGTTTATACATCAAAACAACAGGACAAAATTGTATTCCCTACAGCCGGGGATCCACCGCCTCGTTTTCCAGGGCTAAAACCGCGAACACACATTCATGCAGACGGTGGAGGGGTTCCTTCCTGACAAAACGTTCCAGAGATTCCATACCCAGGGCGAATTCCGCCTGGGCGAGACGGCGTTTTTTCGCCAGGGAACGGCTGCGCAGACGTTCCAGCTTTTCCGGGGCCGTGTATTCGGGGCCGTAGATGATCCGCAGATATTCCCGGCCCCGGCATTTCACCGCGGGCTGGAGCAACTCCGTACCCCGGCGGGCGATAAAATCCAGGGGTTTTACCACCATGCCCTCGCCGCCTGAACCGGTAAGGTTAAGCCACCAGTCTGTCGCGGCGGCAAGGGACTGTTCATCCTCCAGATCAACAACAATATGACTGGTGGCCGTAAACAGGGGATCGGCCCCCGTCATGTAGCGCCGGATTGTTTCCAGGTGGTGAAGGTGGTTTTCGCCGTTCCAGACCTTGCCCTCCGTGGCAAGGATGTGGAAGGGGGCGATGCGGTAGTCTTCCACCGAGGACACGGTCCAGCAGTAACGCCGGTACGCGGCGGTGTACTGGTCAAGACATTCCTTCCGTTGTTCAAACTGTTCCAGCACCGAGGCGATATTCATATCGGCGCCGCCGCCGCTAACACCGGCGACAACACTGGCACCGCCACCAGCAACCGGCCCCTGAATGGAAAGGGCCTGCCTCAAAGCGGCGATACCCGCGGCAAGGCCGTCCCTTCCGGACCTTCCCACCGGGGCGTACTGTTCCAGGAGGAGACTCCGGGCCTTGGCGGACCAGGGCATAAGTTCCGTGTCCAGGCATACCCAGTCGGTGGCGAAGTGTTCCCAAAACCCGGCGCGCTCAAGAACGGCCCCCAGACGTTCAAGGATGGCGCGCTCCGTCCCGGCTGCGCTATCGGCGGGATCAAAAAAATGCCGGCCCGTCCGGGTGTAGATGATCCCCTGGGAGCCGTCCTGTACGCCGAAACGGTTCAACGCGGTTTCCCGGCTGCGGCAGAGGACGATCACCGCCCTGGAGCCCATGTGTTTTTCCTCGCAGACAGACTGGGCAATGCCGGCTTTGCGATAGTATTCCAATGCCTCAGCGGGGTGTTCCAGAAATTCCGGGCGGGCGCTGGTTTTGCAGGGGGACATGGTTGGCGGCAGATAGATAAGCCACCGGGGATCCGCGGAAAAGCGGCTCATTATTTCCAGGGCCGCGGCGCTGCTTTCCTCATTGATAACTATCTTACGGTGCAGCCGGGTCTGGATATTAAGCCGCCCCAGCACGTCTTCTATGTCCGGAAGATTCTCAATGCCGTGGAGAGGCAGGGAAGAGGGCTTTGTCAGGTCCCTTGCCTGCGAAAGGCCGGCCTCGGCGGAAGATGCATCCCCGGAATCAACAGTATTGCCGTCATAGTCAAGGGATTTTACCGGGGCGTAGTATTCCCACGCCGCCGCCGCGGAAACTACCTCGGACTCGGGATAGCGGTAGGCGCTGAGTCTGCCGCCGAAAACACAGCCCGTGTCAATACAAATGGTGTTGTTCAAAAAACGCGGTTCCCGGGAAGGAATGTGGCCGTAGACCACCAGGGCCCTGCCCCGGTATTCATTGGCCCAATCTAGCCGTACCGGAAGGCCGAACTCGTCGGTTTCTCCGGTGGTGTCGCCGTAAAGACAAAAACTCCGCACCTGGCCGGAACTTCTGCCCTGCCACGCTTCCTTAAGGCCCGCGTGGCTTACCACCAGACGCCCCCGGTCAAGCACATAGTGGCTCACCAGGCCGTCCAGAAAAGCGCTTACCCTTTCGATAAATTCGGGACTCTCCTGTTCCAACTGCGTAACGGTACTATCAAGGCCGTGGGTTAATTTCACGTCCGCGCCCCGGAGCTTGCGGAGGAGCTTTACCTCGTGATTGCCGGGTATGCAGAGGGCCGCGCCCGCTTCGCACATATTCATTACCAGCCGCAGCGCCTCCGCGCTTTTCGGCCCCCGGTCGCACAGGTCGCCAAGGAATATTGCCCGCCGGTTCGCGGGTGGCAGCGCGATACCGGAGCCCCGGTCTACGGTGTAGCCCATTTTTTCCAGCAGGGCGCAGAGTTCATCGTAACAGCCGTGAACATCGCCGATGATGTCGAAGGGGCCGGTCTCATCTTTTTTATCGTTCCAGAGTTTTGTCCGTACAATCTCCGCCGCCGCCGCCTCATCGGGGGTAGTAAAGGTGTACACAAAGCGGAAACCCTCTTTGCGCAGATGTTTAATACCCCGCCTCAATTCCCGGTCGTGGCCGTGCACCACATGGGGGCCGAAGTTCCGGTCCGGCCGCGCCTTGTTTCGTTCGATGCAGAGGGACTGGGGCATATCGAAGACGACAGCCGCGGCCAGTACATTCTGCTCCCGGGCAAGGCGCAGAACCTGGTCCCGGGCTTTTTTCTGTACGTTGGTCGCATCAATAACGGTAAGCCTGCCCGCCTCAAGACGCTTTTTAGCGATGTAATACAGACTGTCGAACGCGGCGGCGGTAGCGCTTTGATCAGTTTCATCGTCCGATACCATGCCCCGGAAATAATCGGAGCTCAAGACCTCCGTGGGCTTAAAGTGATGTTTCGCAAAAGTGGATTTACCGCTGCCGGACGCGCCGACAAGAGCGACCAGGCAGAGTTCGGGTAATTCTATACGCATGGCGGCCTCCGCGGACTGCTGCCTGGGATTTCCTCCCGGACGAACACGGCCATTTGTGTCGGCGCGCCCAGCTTTTCATCGGCCCCGCCTATCCCCTCAAAGGACACCTGGTATCCGTAACGCCGGGCCGCTTCCTCCGCCCATGATTGAAAGCGGGAGCGGTCCCACTCAAAGCGGTGGTCATCGTGGCGGAAACGGGATATGCCGTAAATTTCGTTGTATTCAATGTTAGGGGTGGTGATCACCAGGATTCCCGGCCGGGCATCGCCGAGGATAAGCGCCTCCAGAGTATCAAGCCGGTTTTCGTCCAGATGTTCTATTACCTCCACCAGCGCGGCGGCGTCATACCCCCTGAACCGTTTATCCCGGCAGCTTAGCGAACCATGCAAGAGGGAAACACGCTTTTGCCGGGCTTCCGGCAGCCGCTCAAGTTTCAATTTATCCCGGGCGTGTTCCAGCGCCGTCCGGGAAACATCAACCCCGGTAACACGGGTAAAGTTTTTTTCGTTTATCAAAAGCCGCAGCAGATGACCCTCCCCGCAGCCCAAATCAATCACCGACCCGGCGCCGCTTTTTTTTATCGTGTTGAACACAGCTTCCAGCCGCTGGGTATTCAGCCTTGGGAGGCTTGTCGTTTTCGGCTCATCATTTATATTCACGGAGACTCCGGGCAGTTCATCTTTACCGGAGGGAAACGCTTCCGCGGCCCCCTCGCCGTTGTCCAGCCGGTCCAGAGCGCTGCGGGCCAGGTTCCGCAGATTCTTAAAATAGCGGCGGGCGATCAGGGCCTTTTCAGGATGATCAGGAAGCCAGCCCCTGCCGTGATCAAGGAGCTTGTCAACTTCAGCATCCCCTATCCAGTAGTGTTTCTGTAGGTCAAAAACTGGAATAAGCACATAAATATGGTTCAGCAGATCCCTAAGCCGCACTTTTCCCCGGATAGTAAGCTTGATATAGGGGCTGCTCCCCCATTCGGGAAACTGCTCGTCCAGCAGGGCGCTTTCCTCAACGTGCACCTCGTAACCCAAAGGCGCAAACAGCAGCTCCGGCAGAATAACGCCGCCCCGGCAGGGCAGCATAAAAAGGCCCACGCTTAAATCCAGCGGAGTATCCGCCAGCTCTTGTTTTTTGGCGCATCCCCCGGACATGGCCGTCCCGTACACCCCGGATATGGCGGTACACATAAAAGAAGAACACACATAGGGCCGGTCATTTACATAATCGAATATGCCGCCCGAAGCCCTCCTGCCCCTGACCAGATCCAAAGGGTCCATGTCGAGGAGCAGCGCGGCGGTGCAGCGCTCCGGCCCCGTCTCAGTATAAAACACATGTACCCGCCCAAAGCTCAAGTCCGCGGTCTGCGGCCTGGCAGGGTTCTTGTGGAGCAGGTATCCCAGATCGGTTGGATTTTCGCCGGTATAGGTAATAGTAAACAGCACAGCCGTATTATAGCCTGAAATGCGTTTTTTTCTATAGTCAGGGTCTGTCTATCATAGCAATTCCGATTTCAAAACGAAAATCAGCGCAACACGGATGGCTCCCGCAAAGAGGTAAAAAGTAAAAGGGAAAAGGTAAAAGGTAAAAGGTAAAAGGTAAAAGGTAAAAAGGAAAAAAGGAAAAAAGGTAAAGGTAAAAAGTAAAGGTTCATTCCGTTATACATCTCCTTATCCGTTTTGTAAAGATGTTGAACAGACTCCTATCAATTAACAAAATTTACATGGAAGTAAAATCCTTTACTTTTATCCGCAAAATTAACATAATACTTTTGTGGACAATCGTTTGCTATGATGACTTTACGCGAAGTTTTGAATAAGGGCAGCGCTTTTTTACGGAACGCCGGAATAGAAAGCTATGCGCTTGACGCGGCGCTGCTGCTTGCTAAAGTTTTGAATACAAATAGAACACGGCTTTTGATAGATGCGGAAAACCATATTGGTGAATGTAACTGTAAAATCTATTACAAACTATTGCAACGCCGCGCTAACCATGAATGTACCGCCTATATCACAAACAGCAAGGATTTTCGTTTTCTTGAATTGTATGTTAATAAAAATGTATTGCTCCCGCGTCCTGATACCGAAACACTTGTTGAAGCCGCCATTTGCCGCATAGATGAATTAAAAAAAATGGAAAAAGAAATATATGTTTTAGATATGTGTACAGGGAGCGGCGCGGTAGCGCTTTCGTTAAAATATGAAAGACCGTTTATAAATATGTATGCTTCCGATATATCGGCGGCGGCTCTTTCTGTCGCGAAAAGAAATGCGGAAAAATATCAATTACAGGATGATGTTTGTTTTATTCAGAGTGATACTTTTGAAAATATAACAAAACGCTTTGATATTATTGTCTCTAACGCGCCATATATTCCGAGCGCCCTGATAAAAACTTTGCGGTTGGAAGTACAAAATGAACCCCTGATAGCGCTTGACGGCGGAATCGATGGTCTTGAAATCATAAGGCAAATTATAAGCAGTGCGCGAAAGTATCTTTTACTAAACGGATGTGTTTTTCTTGAAGCCGCTCCCGAACAGATGCATGAAATAAAAAATATATTTATCGCCGGTGGTTTTTACGGTATAGATATAAAACGAGATTTGTCCGGCGCGGCCAGAGTTATATGCGCTATGGTTTAGCGGTCATATTGTAAGCAAGGAATAGGGAATGAACTTCTCTAACGACGCAAACACGTTTGCGGCTCAACTGCGTTGAGCTTGCCAAAACTCCATGTATGTAAGAAACCTTAGGTATTGAAACCGGCTGGCCGGTCGCCTCCATGGCAAATGGCATTCTTGACAACACGAAATTCACGTAACATATTGAAGTTATTCCAAAACTTCAGTTTTTGGGAGAGACAGGCTATGCCTGTCCACAAGCTCTGCTTATCCAGCTTCCTTGATTTAATTGGAAAAATACAAGGTGAAACGTAAAGAGTTAATGAGCCTCCCCGCCGCAGAGGCGCAAACAAGTTTGCGGCGGGGTATTAAACCAGACTTTGCGAATAAAGAAACTGGAAGCGGTTGGGTACCGGTTGGACCGAACCGGGGATCACGCTGTCTATGAGAAACCGGGAAGCCGGTCGGTACAAGTTCCCAATCACCGGGAAATCAATGAGTACACTGCGAAGGCTATCTTAAAGGCGGCTGGTATTGAATAGGAGTATATAAAGTATGGAGTATGTTTATCCCGCGATTTTTCATAAAAATGAGGATGAAAGTTATACTATTATCTATCCTGATCTGCATGGTTGTATTAGTGAAGGGAAAAGTCTTGACAATGCCATGTATATGGCTCAGTCAGCGTTAGCCCAGTGGATAAGCTATCTAATCGACAAGAAACAGGAGATACCTTCAGCCTCATCTACTCAGGAGGTAAAACCGTCTAACGGAGATTTTGTGAATCTCATCTGCGCTGAGGTGAAGGATAGCCGAGCGCTTAAACGGACGGTCAGTATTCCCAAATGGACGGACGATAAGGCGGCGCGGTCCGGTTAGCGATTGTCCACAGATTACGCTTATTACGCAAATTCGAAATGAATATATAGAGGAGTGACTCCTAATTCTTCACCCCTTATTATTAGAGGGTACCGCCTGCCTTTAGCCGTTCCCTGACCTCTTCCGCCGAATACCCAGCGTCAAAAAGTATTAAGATTTCCAGTTTTTCTTCCTGACGGCCTTTTTGTATGCCTTCTTCCTCACGGACGCGCAGGGCGTCTTCCAGTTTCCATTCAGGAGTGAGGAGTTATACAATCTCGAAGGTAGCTATCAACTTGAACGCTGCTCCGCCGCCATACTTAAGTAAAAAGTAAAAGGTAAAAAGTACCCAAACAAGTTTGCGGCGGCGGCAAGCTGTTAGCGCGGAGCGCATGAGAACCCACTGGTGGGTGCTAGCGCGGAGCGCATGAGAACCCACTGGCGGGCCGCTGACCGCCGTTATCAAAGTGAACGCCTCCCCGCCGCCAACGAGCGGCGGCAAGCTGCTAGCGCGGAGCGCATGTGCCTCCATGGCAAATGGTTGACAAAAAAATATTCTTTATTTACACTACCAATATGAAGCATCGGGATAAAAACCTGAAGTCCTGCGCCCTGTCCGGGCGCCGCGCAAAATCGTTATGCCGCGGCATAACGGGTTTATGCTATGGCATAAAACCGGCGATTTTGCCTGTGGAAAATTCAATTAGGCCAATCCCCCCCCCCCCCCGAATCTAAAAGTAGGGATACCCCCTGTTTTACACTATTATCCTTCTCTAAGAGTCCGAAAGCCAGCCGTTACAGGGCAGGTATTTTTTCCGGCCACACAAAAAATCAGACTACATTTCTCCGCTGTTTGTTTAAAGGCGCGAAATTTTCGCGCGCAAAACCCATGCTTGGACGGCGCGGCAATGTTGTATATAGCATATTTCAGGACAAAGGGGGCGGCTTATGGCATGAAATTCCTGTTATGAGCGGCCTTAGGGCGGCGCATAACGGCGTGATGGCTCACGGTGACGGCTCACGGCGTGATGTATCACGTTAAATTATCGGGTTCAGTGTACGGAACTTATAGCGTATACAGGAGAATGCGTCCGGTTATGGGCGCGGTAAAAAAATTTGCTGTTATTAAGGAGTTATTGTATGGCAAAAAAAAGAGTGTTTATGGTTATGATGGTCGCTTTACTTTCCACAGTGTTTGCGGCGGGCGTGTTCGCTCAGGTAACGATCAGCGGCGGTTTGGCGTTGTCGTCTATAAAAAATATGGAGCTTAGCGGCGAGGGCAATATCCCTATTGACACTGAAATCGGTATCGGCGGTAACCTTTATGCGGATTATCTGCTCCCTGTGGGCTTCCCGTTGTCTTTGGGTTTTGAAATCGGTGTAGATACAGGCAAGTTTACCATAAAATACGCTAGCTATGATTATGATAAGGATGTTGAGAGTGTTATTGATTACCAAGATACCATGACGGTACTTCCGTTGCTGCTCAGGGTGGCCTATCACTTTGATCTGTTGGCCAATCTTGACCTCTATCTTGTCGCTAAGATCGGCTATGCGGTTGGATTCTGGAGCGGGGATTTTTATGACATGTTAACCAAAAATTCTGCTATAACAGTTGGCGACATAGGCGGTGTTGCCTTCGGGTTCGATATCGGGGCCGCATACTATTTTACGCCGGTGTTCGGCATCTTTGCGGAAGCCGGTTTTGACGACTATGCGCTCGAATCAAAGATATCGGGAGGCGGTTGGAGCGATACTCTGAAAGCGCCGTTCAACCGGTTTTTAACATTCGGAATCAGCACTAAGTTTTAACGTTTTTGTTCTCTATTCCGGCCCTGTCCTTGGGGAAAAATCTCTGCGGGCGGGGCTGTGATACGGGCGCCGGTTAATTATGGAGGAGATTATGAGATTTAAAACGGTATGCTTTGTCCTGTCCACCGTAGTGCTTTTGCTTACGGCCTCGGCGGGCGCTTTCGCTCAGGTAACGGTAAGCGGCGGGTTCGCGCTGTCATCGGTAAATTCGAAGGATTCTAGTGAGGAAGCTAAAACCGGTTTAGGGTTTAATGTTTATGTGGATTATCTGCTCCCTGTGAGCATCCCGCTGTCTTTGGGGTTTGAAGCCGGTTACGATACGGCCGGCATTGAGTCCACACGAACATATTATGATTATTCATATGGAGGATATGAAGAATATACAGAAACTACAGAGGTAAAGGTAGCTGTAATCCCGTTGCTTTTCAGGATAGCCTATCACCTTGATCTGTCGTCCCGTCTTGATCTCTATCTTGTCGGTAAGTTTGGGTATGCGTTTGAGGTCTGGGAAGGGGTGTTTATCGAACAAGCCCCGGACACCTTCACTTTCGGAGTCGATATCGGGGCCGCATACTATTTGTCGCCTCGATTCGGCTTATTTGCGGAAGCCGGTTATGACAGTTACGGGGATTATTTCAACCGTTTTGTAACATTCGGCATCAGCACTAAGTTTTAGTTTTCCGTCCGGTTTACGGGCATGGTGAAAAATTTTGCTGTTATCAGGAGTTATTGTATGGCAAAAAAAAGAGTTTTTATGCTTATGACGCTCGCTTTTCTTTCAACAGTGTTTGCGGCGGGCGCGTTCGCGGAAGTTGAGATTATCATTCAGCGGGCGGACAGCAAAATTAATGCGGGATTTAAGGAACGTATCTTTGTTGACGGGTCCAACAAGCTCTCGCTGGCTAACGGCGAGTCGGGCACTATACGGGTTCCGGACGGGGATCACACGATTTACGCGGAGCTATACACATTAAAGACGGCCCCCCTGTCGTTCAGCGCCCGTTCGGGGACGGTGAGGTTCACGGTTACGCCCCATTCGTTAAGAAATTTCGTCATTGAAAGAACGGGGGGCGGACAGCAGCAGCGCGCGCAGCCCGCGATTACCGCGCCTGATGTGTTTAACAATTTCGATGATGCGTTCAACGATACCAGTGTCGAAGGGGCCTTGCTGCGGGCGGGCAACACGATTATGGAAAAACTTACTCCAAGGTCGCGGCTTGCCATTGTGTATGTTACGGCGCAGGACGCTGAAATTTCTGAATTCATCGCGGGCGAACTTGAATTCATCATGGTAAGCAGAGGCTTTATACTGATTGACCGCAGCGAACTGGACAGGATCAGAAAAGAGCAGTCTTTTCAGTCTTCCGGCGAGGTTGACGACAGTCAAGCCGTTTCTATCGGTAAAATCGCGGGAGCGGACGTTATCATCACCGGCGCGGTTACGGGTACGGGCAATCTTAGGCGTTTGCGTCTGAGGGCGCTGAATACGCAAACGGGTCAGGTATTGACGACCGCTTCCGAGCGCTATTGAGGAGTGAGCCATCGTGAGGCGGTGGGGTGAGGAGTGAGGAATTAACAATTATCAATAAGCAATTAGAAATGAAGAGTGAGGAGTGACAACTTTCCTTTTTATTTTTTACTTGTTCCTTGTTACCTGTTACTTGTTATTTATGCGGCATAAAAACTTGAATTTTTTTGTAAAATCTTCAAAATATGTTGACAATTATTTTTTGATAGAGAGGTATAAAATGAAATTTCAGAGGCTTTCACGGCAAAAAAAGGCGGTTCTTGGAACCGTTATTTTATCAATTTTTTTGTATATGGGCTGTGCAAGTATTCCACCGCAATTACCGGCAAACTTTGGCGATGCCGGTAAATCTGCCGGTTCTAACGAAGGTGAAATTGTTGTTCAGCGGCCTAATGTATTTTTTGGTTCAATTGTGAAAATGAACGTATTTGTTGACGGACAAATACGTTTAACGCTGGGTAACGCCGAAGAAGGTATGGTTATTGTTCCTAATGGCAGCCATACCATTTATGCGGAAATAAATAATATTACCAAAAGCGGAAATGTTACGGTAAATGTAAATTCAAACCGCAGTGTTTTTATGGCGTCACCGCAGCAAGGCCTTTTTAGCAATTCCGTTGTAATAACAAAAATAAACGAAACAGCATTGGGGGGAACAGCGTCCGGCGCAAGAAGGCCGGGCAGTAATCAAAGCGGTGTTGAAACGGCAATGAATAACGCCGCTGAAGTGATAATGGGCTCACTCCAAAGGAATTCAAAAATCGCAATAGTCAATGTTTCTTCCGCCGACAGGAACTTGTCGGAATTTGTTGCCGGCGAACTTGAATACATAATCGTAAACAATCGTTTCACTGTAGTTGACAGAAGCGAATTGGACAGGATAAGGCGCGAACAAAATTTCCAGCTGAGCGGAGATGTCGACGACAACACCATTGTGTCAATAGGAAAGTTTGCGGGCGCCGATGTGGTAATAACGGGAGCCATAACCGGAACAGATGCTACAAGAAGATTGCGATTGAGGGCATTAAACACTCAAACCGCGCAAGTTATAGCGGTAGCATCGGAACGTTTCTAATATTAGAGAAGGCAGCGTAAAAGCCAAGTTTTTACGTCGTAAACAGCTGGGACCTTACTTTTTACCTGTTCCTTTTTCCTTGTTTTTGTTTTTTTGACTTCAAATAAAAAGTGGTCAACAACCGGTGTATGCCGGAATTTAATATGGCCGGTTTGTCCGGCAAGGAGAAAAAGATGAAAAAATCTTTTGTTTTAGTCGCGGCAGCCGCTTTGCTGCTGTCGCTGGCGGGGTGCGCGAGCGCTCCGGCGTCTTCGGGTAGTAGTAAGAAACTGAACGGCGTTCCGGATTTTGTTAATGACGCATACCTTAACGCTTCCGAGGATGTGATTGTCGGGATTGGTACCTACAAGATTGGAAACGATAGGTCCAAGATGGGCACAGGCAAGACCTTTGCGGAAACGCGGGCGCGCGCGGATATTTCGCGGCAGTTGAGCATTATCGTCAAAGACATGGTGAACGACTACACGGCTACAAGCGAGATTGACCCGTCCGCGGCGCTGTCTTTTCAGGAAACCATCACGCAGACGCTTTCCAAGGCCGAGTTGAAGGGGTCCCGGACGGTAAAACTGGCGATGGATGACACTGGGCTTCTTTGGGTGGTGATGGAGTTCAGCAAGTCGGCGGCGGAAAATGAGGTGAATCAGGCGGCCGCCGCGGCAAAATTGGCGGTTCCCCAGGCGGCGGCGTTTGACGCTTTGCAGCGCATGGATGCTGCCTTCTCGAAAGAGGCGGGCGGCGGCCCTGTCCCGGTAGGCGACTGAGTAATTGCCGCTTTGCGGCAATTGATCTTGGATCCACGAGCCGGTTTCAAATGGGGTATTGTGCTCCATATTGCCGTTTGGGACCGGCTTTTTTGCTTGGTTGTTAATTGTTGATTGCTGATTGTTGATTGTTAAAAATCGAGAAGCGATGAAAGGGTTACCGAAACCAATAAAATGTAATATCCTCGCCATTTTCGACGGGTTCAAGTTCGTGATGGTCGCCGGTAACCAGAACGGCGGGCAAGGAATAAGCGGCGGCGATGGCAACGGCGTCCGCGAGAGAAAGGCTGTAGTGTGTTTTGAAATAACCGGCAATACGGATATTGGCGCGGGAAACATGGGGGATTATATTTATGGAAGAGGCGTAAAGGGCTTGCAAAAAGCCATCGGCATAGGCCCGGCCCTTGATGCGGATTCTGTCGTAATACACTTCAAGCGCCTGAATACTGGTCATGTAGAGAGAGATTTTTCTGTCATCTGCCTTTTTTATAAGGCCGGCGACAGTTTCCGCTCCGGTTTCTTTGTTAAGAAACGCGATCATGGCGCAGGCGTCAAGGACATAAGCGCCGGTATCAGGCATTATACGCCTGTTTCTTGGAAGTGTGGCGCAAGGTTTTTCGACTCAAGCGTTTTATCAGCCCGCTTGCGTTCAAAATACGCGTCCATCGTGTCTTCGCCTTCACAGGAACCGTACAAATCCATCAGGGAAACCCTGACGCAGCGTTCACGGCCATATTCATCAGGAGCGCTTTCACAGACGGCGATGCCGCGCGTCATTGTCAAAAGCCGGTCAATCTGTTCGTGCGGCGGGCCTTCGGTTACAGGCGTAACATGGACTTCGACCTTCGCTTTGCCGGAAGGCAAACCGGGCGGCAGGTCAATGAAAATACGGCGGTTTACCGGTATTTCTACTGTTTGTTCAATGGTCATAGCAACTCCTCATGTCTTCCACTTTAGCAGAAGATGAAATAAAAGGCAAGAGGGGTAATGACTAGCAATTTTACTTTTAGAAAATTTATGGTAAAAAGGAATAGATAAAGGAAAAGGGAAAAAGGAACAAGTAGCAGTGAGCAATTAGCAGGGACAATTAACAGGGAATTTTTTACTTTTTATCTTTTACTTTTTACTTGAATGAGGGGAAGCGCATTTATCCAACGCGGCAAAAATTTTGAAGTTTATGATGAACTTTTTGTTACGGCTCCCCCTCGCTCCAAAGGTTTTTGCTTTTGCGGTCTTGTCCTTTCTTATAGGGTAAAGCAGGCGGCAAAACGTCAGGTATGAGTGACTCCAACAGCGAAAGCTGTTGGTATGGAAGGAGGGACTTTCTATGGAAATGAAAGCCTCCATCCAGTGCACCGCACTGTTTTGTCTCCACCCATTAACAATTAAAAATGGTCGGTGGATAGTGGAGCGGAAAGCCCGGTTTTGCAAA
>JAISCO010000101.1 GCA_031265535.1 Spirochaetaceae bacterium
AAAGTCATTGTCGCTTCCATATATAGCGTTATTTTCTTTATTATACGGTTTAATAACGCTATATATAGCGGTATCATTTCGATTTTTTGAGTTTTGACACAGCCTAATGCGCTCCGCGCCGGCATACCCAAAGCGGCTTTCACTCCGTGCCGTCAGGTACGAAAACGGCGATTGGCATACGCAACTGACATCCTCACTTTTTCTTTTTTACCTCTTCCTTTTTCCTTCATTGCTCACTCCTCATTGATAATTGTTAATTGTTAATTGCTCGCATTGACTAAGCTCCGCCTGTTATAGCATCCTGTTATATAATGGCTTTTATATTTGCCCGTCTCTGGGGACGCCGGTTAACAGCCGCTTTTAGCGCGGCGTTGTTGACTACAGTCATGCTTATAGCGGCTCTGTTTTTCGCGTCCTGCAAAATCTCCGGTGCGTCTAAAGATATAGCTGCCCGCCCCGCTAATTTAACCATTACGCCCGACAGTCAGTATCTATTACCGGGGGGCAACACATCCTTTAATGTCAAATTTGGGGAGGAGACTATAGAGTCGGAACAAGTGAAATTGAACGTTAGCGGGGAACTGGATAGTAACACAAAGATAAAAGACGGTAAGTTGCTCGTTGGGACTGGACAGGCGGCCGGCAATCTAAGCATTAGCGGCACATACCAAGCCCCGGATGCTAAGTCTGTAAATGGTACGGCTGTCGTTAAAGTGATCAACCCTTCCACCAAGAGCATCAAAGAAAAGTTTGGTGTTGACGCAACGGGTAAGGACGGCGTTGAGGCGGCTTTTAAGGAACTGCACGCATTCATCCAAAACGGCGGGCTTAAGAAGGACGCGGCAGAGGATCCGAACAAGCGTGTGATCAAAGTGGGCGACTGGATCGACCTGGAAGGCGGGCTTACTGTTGCCGCGCACGGGGCCGGCGACAACACGGGCGGGTTTTCATACAGTTATAATGACGAGGCCTGGAACGCAAATATAACGGTGAACGAGAATGACCAGGGAAAGCTGAGCCGGCTCATCGTGGTGGGGATAAACTCGTTCCATAGCAGCGGCACGGAAGGGGGCTATAAATATCCCAAGAAAGAGGGAGAGACCGATCCCCCGCAGCACGTTGTGTTCCAGTTTCAGAACATACCGGTTAGCCGCCGGATGAACCCGCCCGTAGAAGACTATCCTATCAGCACCAACACGGGCGGGTATCCCGCGAGTGAGATGCGGGATTATCTGACGAAGAATTTCCTTACCGGGCTGATTAAAACAGCCGGTGTGCCGGAAGGCGTGCTGTGGGCGCCAGCGCGTCTGCTTTCGGCCCGGGCCAAGCATGATAAAAAAGAGAGCTCTTCCCCGGCGAAGATACGGGATATGTTGTGGCTGCCCACGGAATGGGATATCTTTGGGATGCAAACGAATTCCATTGGGGCGGATGAAACGGCGGCCAACCAGGCTCGGTTTGAGTATTATGTCGTCCCCATATCCCGTAAAAAGCTTGATGCGTCTAAAAATACCGCGCCATATTGGTTAGCTTCCACATATTATGATAATAAGTCCTCGTTCTGCGCTGTGTCCGGGACTGGTGATTCGTCCTATAAAAGCGCATCAACTGCGCCGCCGCCCGGCGTCGCCCCCGCGTTCTGTGTCTATTAGGCCGGTGGACATGGAGTTAGCAGTGAACAGTTAGCAATTAACAATTAGCAAGGAACAATGAGCAAGGAAAAGGTAAAAGGTAAAAGGTAAAATTGTCGAATTGAAGGCAAAGCCCCTAAGGCAGCTATCGAAGTGAACGCCGCTCCGCCGCCAACGGCGCAAACAAGTTTGCGGCGGCGGCAAGACGCTAACGCGGAGCGTATGAGAACCCACTGGCAGGCTGGCAGCCGCGTATGCAAACCGCCGTTTTCGGACCCGACGGCACTGAGTGAAGACCGCTTTGGGTATGCCGGCGCGGAGCGCATATAAACCCGCTGGCGGGCGGAGCGTATGAGAACCTGTTGGCGGGCTGGCGGGCGCGTATGCCAATCGCCCTTGCCTTACCGACGGCACTGAGTGAAGGCCTCTTTGGGTATGTTAGCGCGGAGCGCATATAAACCCGCTGGCGGGCGCGGAGCGCATGTGCCTCCATGGCAAATGGGTAGGCAGAGGGGGGGAGTTGTAATAGAGTAAGAAAATGGTTCATAAAAAAACGATGCCAAACTCTGTAGCCAAAGACAGCGCGAAGGATGCCGGCGCCCAAGATAAAGTCAGACTTTCACCCGTTTTGGGACTAAGGCCGGGAGTTTACTTAACATGTATATATTCACTTGCGATTATAATCATCCTTTTTTTCCTCCTTGTATTCCCCGGAATAATCCGGCGCGGAAGCCTTGTTACCATTAGCTCGGAACCCTACGGCGCGGCAGTGCGCGTAGACGATGTTTTTTTTGACGCGGCGCCCTGCGCGATATTTGTAGAAGAAGGCCGCCGCCGCTTTGACATTGTGATGCCCGGTTTTGAAGATTTTAGCACCGAAGCGGATGTCGGCGCGGGCATCTTTGCCAGCCTATTTTTTCCACGCTGCCTTTCGATTCACGCGGAACTAAAAGAGAGTGCGCCGCTCGCCGCTCTTACAATCGGAGCAAAAGAAGCCGCCGCGTGGTCGTTTACAGGAGAAAGCGCCGGAACATATCAGACACCGCTGTCCCTTTCCGAAGGCGCTTACCGCAGCGCTCCATTGGACGAAAGCGTTGCGGACGAAATACTTAGAGCCGCCGCGCGTTTTACCTCGACACGCGGCTTTTTGAAAGATTTACTTAGGGCAAAATTTTTTGTTGACAACGCGGGACGCTCACCATCGCCCATTAAAGCGCTACAGTCCATAGCAAAAATTATCGCGTTTATGAGCGGTAATCCGGATTTTACCGTAGCTGCGGCGGCTCTTTTAGAAGAAAACGCGGAAGCTTTGCTGGAGTCTGAATGGTACAAAAAAAATATAATAGGCGCTGTATTCCCGTTACAGACGGCGCGGCAAATTCAATTACAAAGCCGGCGCGAAGCGCGTTTTGGAGGCAATTTATTTGCCGGCGGCGTTCAGTTTGTGGAAGTTGAAGACGGGATTTTTGACGCTGCCGAGGCTTTTAACCATGAAACGCCGGTGCGGCGCTACTATATAGCCGCAAATGAAATTTCCGACAGCGAGTGGGAAAGCTTTTTGTCTGAAAACCCTGAATGGCGGGTAGAAAATACCGCCCAACTCATGGAAAAAGACTTTGTAGACCAGTTGTACCTTGTAAAGAGCGATGACGGCGCGTATCCCGCGCCGACAGTTTCAGGCGTTTCGTGGTTTGCGGCGGAAGCGTATTGCCGCTGGCTGAGCACAAAATTGCAAGGGCAGTTTTCAGGCTGGACGGTACGGCTTCCCACTGAAATTGAGTGGGAGTATGCGGCAAAATCCGCCGTCAAAGGACTTGACGGCGGACGCATTACAAAAATGGTCTTAAAACAGAACGGCGATGATACAGAAAGCTTCGGACTCGGACTTTGGGAATGGTGCGCCGATCCGTTTGTTCCGTTGTACTTTGTAAAGGCTGACGCCGCAAGCATAGCCCTTGTCGATTCGCCAAAACGAAGCGTACGGGGCGGCTCTTGGGTAAACCAGAGTGGAACGGTAACGCCGGAGACACGCGGGGGGCTGACGCCGTCTTCATGCTCACCATTTGTCTCGTTCCGCCCCGTCATCGCGCAAACACCGGAATTACCATAATGGGTGTAAAAATTATCGCCGTCAACCGCAAGGCGCGTTTTGATTATACAGTTGACGAGACTTATGAATGCGGGATTGAACTTTTGGGGACTGAAGTTAAATCTGTCCGTGACGGGCGGATCTCGTTCCCTGACGCATGGGCCGAAATAGTGAACGGCGAAGCGTGGCTAAATTCTTTTTTAATAGCCGAAAACCCTTTTTCATCTATATTCAACCATGAACCGGCGCGTAAAAAACGATTGCTGCTGCATAAGCAGGAGATAAAGCGGCTCAACCGCAAGGTTGAGGAGAAGGGGTTTACGCTTGTTCCGCTGTCATTCTATTTTAAGAACGGAAAGGTCAAAGTCGAATTGGGGCTTTGCAAAGGCAAGAAACTTTACGACAAACGGGCGGGCATACGTGAACGCGACCTTAACCGCGAGATGGAACGGGAATTTCGCGGACGCGGCAATGACTGACAGATTCCAGCGGCAGTAGTATCTGGAATAATTATAATTCATGAAAACCAAAATAAAATTATTATTAATTTTTTGCGTATTTTACTGTGCGCAAATGAATACATTTTCTCAAAGCGTTTATACAATTGATTTAAAAAAAGATATAATTATAGGGGCATTATCTGTTGGAATAGGTATAAGCCCTTTTTTCATAAACAATGAACCGGAAAATATACCGACACTAAATAAAAATGAAGTAAATAATTTTGACCGGTCTGTAATGTTTTCATACAATAAACCTTTAGATATTGTTAGTGATTATGGCGTATATACTTTACTTTTACTCCCCGCTTTTTCGATCATGCCGGATATAAAAAATGTAAACACACTCTTAACTTACGGTATTATGTACGGCGAGGCATTTTTACTTACATTTGGTACAAAAGATACGTTAAAAAACGCTATTATCCGATACCGGCCGTATATGTATGCCGACGGCGTTCCTGACGGGAAAGAAAACGATTATTATAATAGCTTTCCTTCGGGGTCTACCGCTTACGCGTTTTTAGGCGCATCATTTCTGACTACAACATTTTCACATGAATTCCCTGAGTCAAAATGGAAACGCCCGTTAATAATTGGCTCTTATACATTGGCGGCCGGAATAGGAACAATGCGTATTTTGTCCGGCAGTCATTTTTTAACAGATGTATTTGTTGGAGCGGCTATCGGTTCATTGTACGGGTATTTAATACCTTGGCTGCATTTAAAAAATGATAATAAAAATATTAAGATTATTCCTACGGTAAATGGTATGATGTTTTCTTTAACGTTTTGAAATAGAGTTATTCGGAAACTTCAGTTTCCACTTACGCCAAGTCCAAAGAAATGGGACTGCGAAAGGGATAGCAGCGGAAATCCCGCAAGCCCCCCTTGCGGGGGCTGAGGAATTGTAGCGGATAGCCCGGTTTTTTGCGAAGCAAAAAATGCGCCCAAATTCTTAAAAAAACTTTGTAATGAAAAATGAGCCGCAAATTACACAAATTATCACGAATTATCGGAGCGTATGAGAAACCCGCTGGCAGGCTGGCAGCCGCGTATGCAAACGCCTTTTTCAAACCCTAAGGCAGAGGCTGAAGTTTGCTTCCGGTATGCCGGCGCGGAGCGCATTGAAACCCGCTGGCGGGGCGGGTTGAAATTGTGAGAGGGAGTGATAATAATTGAAAATGGATTTTGATACAAAACCCGGCTGCTTTTCACAAACTATAGGTTGAAGGATTAAAAAATGATAATTGTTTTGTCAAAAGATATTTCGCCGCATGACACGGAAATGGCGCGTTCTTATTTGCGCGACCACGGCTTTGTAGTACGCGACCAAATTTTTGGGGACGCCGCCTTGTTGGGCGCTTCCGGGAAGGGACATGCGGACATCCATGAACTGGCGCTTTTACCCGGTGTTGAGCGTGTAGCCGCGACATCGAAGCCGTATGAACTTGCCTCGCGCGAGACACAGAGCGAGGACAGCATTGTCTCGATTGGTCCGGTAAAGATAGGCGGGGCGCGCATCACCGTCATTGCCGGGCCCTGCGCGGTGGAAAGCCGCGAGCAAATCGAGGAAACAGCGGCTCTGGTGCGTGAATCGGGGGCTGTGATGCTGCGCGGGGGGGC
>JAISCO010000173.1 GCA_031265535.1 Spirochaetaceae bacterium
TTTCGCCATATCAAAATTTTTTCCCTGTGTCATATTTCCCTCCCAGAGTTTGTAGTTCGTATTATGAGAATTATATCATACGTTAAATAAATAAGCAAATTGTGGGTCAAGTGTAGCCCTAAGACCAGGGAACTTATAGAAACGAATATCAGGAAATTTAATGGAGACGGAGCGGTTGATGTCGAAATAAAATATGGCGCGAGTGCCCTGCAATGGTTTGCCGCTGTTATAACTTTTGGAACGTATATGCCGGGAACAGTTACGGTCAGCGGTACAATAGTAAAAGCTGTAAATTAGACGCGCGAATGAACCCTCCTGCCGCCGCATTCGCGCGGCGGCATTTGCGCTAAATTCCGCTTAAAATGGCTTGCAAACTATCTCTTTGGTAATGCGTAACAAAAAAAAGTTTTGTATTGTATTGAACACTATGTTAATAAGTATTCTAACATTTAGTTCATGTTCAAGCATCCAGGCCGGAATGTACCTGATTTCTATTGATAATAATAACGGAGAGCGCATCTTAAAAAATGAACCGAGTGTAAAAATTATTCTGGAAAATATTATTGATTCTTTTGAATATTATACGCTTAAAGCCTTTTCCAGAACCGGAGTAAATTTTCAGATAAAGCGGACAAAGCTAATGACGCATAGTTATTATGTAATTATATGCAATAATAACGGGGAATACCATACTTTAAGTTTTTATGGTACAAAAATGGCGTTTTATTCCGAAGGAGCATGGGCGTATGACGCGGATTCTGATATATCATCATATAGATCGTATTTAGAGGGTAATAATGAATGGGATGTAGTAGAAATGTTTCAGGGTGAGACTATAAACACAAGGGAAACATTAAGAAACATTGTAAACAAAATCAACAGCGGCATAACGTATTACTATAATGACCATATAATAAACAAGCCCGGCGTTGACAACTGCAATACAGCATTGTATGAAACTATTGTCAGGGAATGAACAAATTAGCAATTAACAATTAGCAATGAGGAGTGAGGAGTGAGGAATGAGGAGTGAGGAATGAGGAATGAGGAATGAGGAATGAGGAACACTGTTACTTTTTACTTTTACCTTTTTCCCTTTTCCTTTATCTGTTCCTTTTTACCATATATATTGCCGCTGCCCTATGCGGCTGTCCTGATCTTCAAGCAGGGCTTCCTGCTCCAGGCGGATATTGTTTTGTATCATGTAGACAAGGCAGGGCCGGCAGTCGGCAAGTTCTCCGCGTTCGGTGAGGGCCTGCAGTTTGGCGGCGTAGGACGGGGTTACAGGGCGGGTAAGGGCCGCGTATTTGATAAGCTCATCTTTGTCCATGTGGAAGGGCCGGACAGCGCCGTGAATCTCGCGGCGAAGGCGGGCCAGCATAGAAAAGCCGCCGTAGTCGATGTCGCCAAAATGATACCAGCTACAGTTTTCCGGCATGGCGGCGGCGAGGGCGCGAAAGAATCTGCCGCGAGACGGACTGTACTGGCCGCCGTGGTACAATACCAGTTCGGTATTGGCGGTATTTTGCCGGATGTAGCTTGTGTAATTCGCTTTGTTTTCTATCGAGAGTATACGGTCAAGGCTGGCGGGAAGTTCCAGTCTGCCCCGCGTAAAGTCCAGCGTACTCAAGGACGCGCCGTCCCGCAAGGGCGAAAAGTCGACGCGTCCGCCGCCATCTACATCGTCAAGACGCAGGACAAGCGGGCCCCGGAATTCAAAGCGTTCGGGGTAGCGTACGATGCCGGCAAAGGCAAGGAGTTCCCCGTCGGTACTGTCGTCTTCGCCGGTATAACGCCTCAAGATTTCCAGCAGGCGTTTTTTTATCGCGGTTTCAAAGGTCTTGGAATTTCCAAAACAGCGTATCGAAAAGACCCGTTCCAAAAGCTCTTCTTTGTCCCTCCGCTCATCAATAAAGCGCAGCGCGCGAAACAGGTTTTCCCGTTCTTCGTCATCCGGGGAAAGTTTTCCGCCGGTGAGCGAGCGGTTTTTAGACAGGCTTTCGTTACAGTCTTCCAGAAAACGGCGTATCCACGGGCTTTCGATACTTTCGAGCAAGACTTGAATCCGGGCGCTGATTTCACCGGCCCGGGTGTTTTTAGGTTTGCGTCCCAGAAAAGTATAGGCGTCCATAATGGCTGCGGGAGTTTCCGTGTTAAGTGATATTTGGGCGATGATGTGGTTTTCTTCCCCTTTCATCCAGCGAATGTCAACCAGGTCTTTTTGGGCCAAATGCAGGGCGGCGCGGTTAATTTCGGTGCGCTCTTCGTGGTTTTCGATCTTGTATCGCGGATAATTGGAAAGCCCCGAATCGTGGAGCCGGATTTTAATCCGCCGGGTGGGGGCCGCGCCGGTTTTGAAAAAACTGCTTCGCTCGTAGGCGTCAAGCAGCAGCGAAATAATTTCCCGTTCCGCCGTTTCAGCCGGCATTGTCCGCGCCCGCCAGCGGGTTTACATGCGCTCCGCGCTGGCATGCCCAAAGCATGACTTCACTCCGTGCCTTCAATCTGAAAAGGGCGGCTGGCATACGCGCCCGCCAGCGGGTTTCCATACGCTCCGCGTTAGCATACCCAAAGCAGACTTCGGCCTCTGCCTTCGGGTCCGCGAATAGCGGTTTGCATACGCGGCTGACAGCCCCGCCAGCGGGTTTACATGCTGCTCCGCGCCGGCATACCCAAAGCAAACCTTCACTCCGTGCCTTCAATCTGAAAAGGACGGTGGGCATACGCGGCCGGCAGCTTTCCCAATTGTTCATTGCTCATTGTTAATTGCTAATTGTTCTCGGCTTCGATGCCGCCGACACCAGTTCCGCCTCCAGCCGTTCTTTCAAGACTTCCGTCGAGCAGCCCGCTTTTAGCAGATTCAGTATTTCCAGTTTACCTTTCTTCTCGCCTTCCTTTTTGCCTTTCTTTCTGCCTTTCTTCTCGCCTTCCAGTAAAAGCACTTTGCCGTAACCCATTAACGATGTGTTTATCATCTTTTTTACCTCCGTTGTCCTGTAGCCTCTCCCTACATACTCCACCATGCCCGACAGCCTCTCCAGCAGTGTTGTTATATCCGCCTCGTCCAAAAGCCATTCGGGGGCGCTCTCCTCTATCGTTTTTGCCAACTTCATGCCCAGTTCCTTGAACGCTTCCTCTACTCGCCGCCGTTCCTCTTCCGTCTTGGCACGTTTAGCCTCTTTCCTCAGTTTGATAATGTAGAACGGCAGCAACGGCGCAAATCCCTTGCCGGCCAGTTCTTCCACCCCGTAGTCCAGCAGCTTTAGCGTTTTCACCGTAAAATCATGCTCAGTCCCGTCAGGAAATTCCATCCGTATTTTAAGAATATCGGGCGTTATGCTTCCCGCTTCCAAGTATATCACAATCATGCGCGGAAACGGCAGTGTGACCATGCCGTCTTTTATCGTTTTGTCTTTTAACGCCTGGGCATAGCCGTACTCAAAAACCCGTATCGCCATATTTTTGTCCGGGGCGGTTTGTTCCTCGATAATGTATATCTTACCCTCGATGGACAGCACTTCGTCCGGCTGCTGTTTTTCGAGGTTTTTGCCGATCTGTTCCGTGTTCAGGCGCACAACCGGGCTTTCAATGGGGTGTCCGGCACCGAAAAGGCTGTTGATGAAGCTGATGAGTGCCCCGTCCGAGAGGCTGCCTATAATCTGTTTGAACGAGCGGTCGAATATATCTCCGCCTTCATTCGGACCGCCGTCATTGGTTTTGAGCATACCGTATAGCTTACATGAAAAACGATGTTTGGAACAAGGGACGCATTACCAACGAACAATTAGCAGTTATACTCACGGGCAATGATATTTGCCGAATCCAAGTAAGAAGACCAGCCTTTTTCTTATTCGCAATAGGGTTTACCCCGCAAAAGCGGCGTGCCATTTTTGCGCGCCTGTTGGTGGCCCTTCAATCCGAAAAGGGCGTTTGGCATACGCAACTGTTATCAGTGTTTAGTCCGTCCCCAATCCCGGCGGGGCGTTACGGAGCGACACTCGCACTCCTCACTCCTCACTCCTGATTGCTAATTGTTAATTGCTAATTGCTAATGTCCCCTCTTACTTTTTCCCTTTTCCTTTTTCCTTTCCTTTTTCCTTCCCTTTTCCTTGTTCGCCTAATTGACAAATTTACATCCGTCAAGCTATACTGTTATATATAGCGGTTTTATACCGTAACTTAATTTTATTGGAGGAAATTTCTATGAAATTTTTCGAAAAAAGCAAAGGCAGTAAAGGCAAAATTTTTGCCTCCTTTTCGCCGTTTGCCTGTTTCCGGTATCCGCAGGCGCTGTTGACCGCGGCCGTGTTTATAGCGGCGCTGGTTTTCGCGTCCTGCAAAAACGCGGCGGATGACTTACCCCCCCCCCCCCCCGAACCTAAACTGATTATTACGCCCAAAAGCAAGTCCATATTACCAGGGGCCAAAATAGAATTTACAGCGAAAATGACTGTCGAATCCGAAACTACGACTGTAACGGACGGTACGAATTTTAAGATCGGCGGAGCCCATAGCGGCGGCACTGCTATAAGCAAAAATACGCTGACCGTGGCGTCGGAAGAGGATGCCGATAAATTGACTGTTACCGCCACGTACGACGGTATAACCGCCACGGCAACTGTTAACGTGTTTGCCAAACCCCAAAATGTAAGCGTCGAAGGCAGCATCAAAGAAAAATTAGGCATTACCACGGCGGGAAAAACAGCCGTAACCGATACCTTCACCGCCCTGCATGAGTTTATCCAGGCCGGCGGCCTTACGGATAAGAATACCAGTGGTATGATCGAGCTGGGCGACTGGATCGACCTTGAAGACAGGCTTCAGGTTGACCCATCCGCACAGGTGGAGGCGGAAACCGAAACCCTGACCGAGGCGCAAATGGGCAAAATTGATCTCAGCTTCAGCAAAGAGGACGATAAACCTAAGCTGCGGCTTATCGTGGTGGGGATAAACTCGTTCCAGTCGAAAGAGGATGAGGACGCCTATAAGTATCAAGGCGAAGGCACGCCCCCGCCGCACGTGGTGTTCCAGTTTGCGGGCTTACCGGGCACGCACCGGATGAACTGGATAGAATCGACCCTGCAGAGCGGTTGGGAGACGGGTACTAACGCGGGCGGGTATGCGGCGAGCGAAATGTACTCGTATGTGACGGGGAATTTCTTTACCGGCTTGAAGAACGCCGGAGTGCCGGAAGGCGTGCTGTGGGCGCCGACACGGACTGTGTCGACCAGTTGGACTGCTGTCGGCCCGCTAAGCGACCCCCTGTGGCTGCCCACGGAACGGGAGATGTTTGAAACACTCCAATATAATACAGCGCAGGGGGAAACTGCGGCAAATCAGGCGCGGCTTGAGTATTATACCACCCCAGAATTGCGTAAAAAGTCGGATGCATCATACTGGCTGGCTTCTGTCATATACAGTAATAATACGAACTTCGCGGTGGTCACCAAGACTGGTACTTCCGATGGCGCTTATAGTACGAGTTCCTACGGCGTCGCCCCTGCTTTCTGTGTCCAGTAGCAATTGCCGTTGGAAAGATAAAAGATAAGAGTGCGATGAGTAATTAATAATTATTCATTTGGGGGCTGTCCCTCGTGGTTGCGGGGGATGGCCTTTTTTTAGATAAAAGATAAGAGATAAAAGATTAACGCTGATATTGCTCGTCATGCTAAGCGTAATCTGTGTCGCCTTTGGCGCAATCTGTGTAATCTGTGGACATATTGAACCCGCTAGCAAAATTTGCCGGGCGCAATCTGCGGACAATTGTAGCGGATGGGCAAGAGCCTGTCTGCTATCTTTTGTCTGAAACCGGGGCCACACGGGAACCACGCTACGGCGCGGCGGCGATTTTCATTTCCCGGTGAACCATATCGCTGATAATTTCAGCAGGCGTTTTGCGGGCCGCATCCGCCTTGGCCCGCAGATAAGCGGCGGATAAGTCGTCCAATTCCACAAGGTGCGCCATGTGCCGGGTAAAATAACCGCTCCGGCTCGTATCAATTGCGGGGGTGGTATTCGTCCACAGTTCGTCCAGAGCATCCGCTTCTTCTTCGGTCATTTTTGCCATAGATTTCTCCTACACTTTGGCGAAAGAACGCCGCCATGCTGTGCGGCATTTCATCGCATGAAATACGTTGATCCTTTGGTCACCCATAACATTATACAAAATTTCGAGGACATTGGCGTTTAGATCAAAACCGATAAGCAGGTTCTTTTCTTCCTCACCCTCTACGGGAAAGTCAGCGATAGGGTGCGAAGGCATAGCGGATATTTTCTTCCGTAACGCCGTGCTTAAAGGCAGATTGACTAAACTCAATGCCAGAGTCCATATCCAAATTATACTCTGTGTTTGAACCGGAGGCAACGCCGCGCCGGGCACTGTTTTGAAAAATTTCCCTGAAGTTTTGCTTCGCAAAACTCCCAAGGCAAACTCCGTAGGCAAATTTGGTGACTGACACCTCTGCGTTTACTAGAAAAATGTTATGAATTTTTGGGGGCATTTCTGGCGCTCCGGGGTTTCGCTACCGCTCCATTCCCTCCGGGAACGCGCGGCCCTTTCAGGTCCACGCGCCCCTCCTATCCCTTGCGCGAATCGAAACCGCTCCGTATACTACCCATAACAACTGCGAAAAAAAGGTATCACCATGAAGCCTGTGTTAGCTGTGGTTTTGTTTTTTGGGCTCTTTGCCATGCCCTGCGCGGCCCAGTCCGTCGTGGAAGATTCGGCGGAAATTATTGTATACCGTCTGCCGGACCCTGAGCGGCTCTACATATACCGCAACGGCATCGTGGTGTACGACGCGGTGATTCCGGCGAACGGAATCATCAAGAACACCTTTATACTCCCCGAAAATATCCAGCTTGACAGCCTGACTGTTTCCCAGGCCGGCAAGCGGATCTATTCCTATTCCACCCAAATTGGCGAGGTTCTGGTGATGCTGAGGAGCGGGGAACGGCCGAATCTGGTACGGACACTCCAGGTATACATACCAGATCTGGCCCCCGGCGTTCCCCTGGAGGTAAAGTACGGGGTACGGACTTCCGGCCTAAGCTGGGTTTTTATCCTGGAGATGGAAATAGCGGAGCAAAATTTCCTGGAATGTGCCCTGATAGCGGCGATAGT
>JAISCO010000269.1 GCA_031265535.1 Spirochaetaceae bacterium
CGATTTTCAATGAAGCCAAGACAAGATTACCGAAAAGGGCGATAAGAGCAACAGTTTTTATCAGCCGCGCCCGGTGGACGCCTGAAATTTCCGTCATATCCAGTATGCTATTGATAAATGAGGCTATTCCAAAACTTCAGTTTTGGAATAGCTTCCTTGAATTTAGTGGAAAAACCGGGCCGGACTTTAGTCCGATTTGACCGGTTTTTCCAAGAGCTTGTTCCAAAACCATGCGCTTTAGCGCATAGTCAATTAGTTTTGGAACAAGCTCAGCCGCGTAATTTTTATGCGGCACAAATTTGATTATGGGGATCTCTAAAAACTGAAGTTTTTAGAGATTTGCCGCTTGAAAATGTATGTTTCGCGGGCCTTTAGCCTGAGAAACTGCTAAGGCGCCGAAAAAACAACTGGTTTTTGGAAGCGCCCTGATGAAGGATGCGGATGAGTCAGGATTTTGATTTTTACGAAACACTTTGCAATTATTCACGCAAATTAAATTCTCCATACATAGTAACTGAAACGCTTATTAATGTGTTACAACGAAATGCTATGTTACAGGATAAAGAGAATAAACAGTCGGCATTAAAGCAGTGGTTAGGCGACAATATTCATGAAAAAATTTTTGCGGAACTTGAGCGTCTCTCTGACGAACAAAAGTGTATAATTCAAGGCGAAGCTCCGCATCAACGAATACTTTTACCGAACTTTTTCATTGAAAGGCTTGAGCAGCTATACTTATCCATCGAAAGTTCAAATAGCAGGCCTTTTCCTGACGAAAGCTATTTTAGAACAAAGATTCCGGCCGGTCTTATCAAAGAAATTTCTGTGGAAAACGGCCTTATAGATTATCTTGGGACCCCCCAGCAGTCAATACTTCCTATTATAAAACTTGTGTTTCCGGAAAACTTTGGGCACGCGCTTGTTTTATCAACACAGATACCAAAATGTCTTTTGGAAGCGTCAATTCTTAAACTAAAATATTCAATGCAGTCAACCAAAACATTGGTATTTTATCAGCAAAAGTTAACGGCGCATTTCCCGGGACAGGAGCCTAATGTAAAAAGATTTATAAAAAACCTCACTCAAAATCAATCTGACTGCATTGAAGACCTTATCGAATCGAAAGATTTTACTTTCTCATCATGGATATTCCTGTATCCTTTGATTAAAATGCATGTTAAAGACACTATTGTGCGCGATGACGGCATTTCGCCGGAAAGCATGGCTTTGTATCAATCTATTACGCTTTTACAGTCTTTCAATAATTATTACAAAGTTGCCGCCATATCTAAACATAATAAAATGTTGTCATTTTCCGCCGTTTATGAAAGAATGGCCGATCCGCCATATATGTATACTTTTAACAGTTTGATGAAATTAAACAAGCCGGGTGGCGTACTTATTTTACAGCGTTATACAGAAAATGATTTAAAAGAGTGGCTGAATTATAAAACCATATCAGATAATGAAAAACTGCCGTATTTATTTAAATTTCGAATACCGAATGATGATGATTTTTTTGTAAGGAAAGACAAGGTGTTTACACTTTGCGCTTCTCTATTAAAGGATCTGCGGCCTAAAGTAAAAATGGAAATAACAAACCGCTGGACAAAATTACTAGGCGATTATTATAAAGAAAAAGCTATGGAAAACGATTTAGATTTTGAATCCCTTATAACAAAGATTTCAAAACTGTATGCACCCGCGCTTATGAGCATAATTAACAGTCCAAAATTTGATATTTTACAGCAAGGCGTAATCGAGGAAGGTATAGAATCGCCCAAAAATGTCGCCTGCTTTGTTAATGGTGAAATACTGCCGCTAAGAACTCTACTCGACCTGAAACGCGCTGATTTACTGCTTTACTGTAGGCTTTCACTGCCGTTCTGGCATTCAATACCATTTATCGTGGCGATTGGGCGCATACTAAAACATAAGTCTAATAACGCATATTACACAGAAGCCGATAAACAACTGGAAACAGACGCTTCACTGTATCTTAAACAAAGCGCAAGAAAGATCATCAATGAAATTGTTCCTGACAATACTAACCCGGACGACTACATGAAAAGTATGCTCAACCGCTGGAATCGCTTAATAAATAAAGTATCTAAAGATAGACTTACGCACGATGTGGATATAGCTATAAAAAATGGCAAGCAGTATATAGACAAGATGCTTAAACGGCGCATCCTAACACAATCAATGCTGAACGAAACGGCGGAAAGTATCATACATTCGAATGCCGTTCTCGCAAGAATTAGCAACAAGAACGCCCTTCGCATTTACATAAAACTGTCTATAACAAAAACACTATTGGAATGAGCCTCCCTTTGTTAAAAAGTAAGAAGTAAAAGGTAAGAAGTAAAAGGTAAGAAGTAAGAGGTAAGTAAAATGTAAGAAGTAAGAAGTAAGAAGTAAGAAGTAAGAAGTAAGAAGTAAGAAGTAAGAAGTAAGAAGTAAGAAAGAGGCCACTGATTACGCAGATTACACTGATTTTTGGTGTCCTCACTCCTCATTTTTAATTGCTCACTGCTAATTGCTAACTGTTCCTTGTTACTTTTTACCTTTGTCTTCCTTCTTCCTTGTTCCTTTTTCCTTGTTCCTTCTTCCTTTCGTCATCGCCCACTCCTCATTTTTAATTGCTAACTGTTCCTTTTTACCTTTACCTTTTTCTTCCTTTTTCCTTTTTCCTTGTTCCTTTCGTCATCGCTCACTCCTCATTTTTAATTGCTAACTGTTCCTTGTTCCTTTTTCCTTTTTCCCTTTTCCTTCCTTCTTCCTTTTTCCTTGTTACCTGACATAATTGCCTCTTGCATAGTATCCCGTTTTTTTGTAGTTTTATGTATGCGGATAAATTCGCCGTCATATTTGGAGCGCTCATGCTGTCTGAAGAAATAACACGCTGTGTGGAAAAATACTATAACAGAGGCTCGGAAATTCGCCGCCGGCTTCATCAATACCCTGAACTTTCGGAGCAGGAAGTAGAAACAGCGGGGCTTGTCGCAGGCGTCTTGCGTGAATTCGGCATTGAAACCACTTGCGGCATAGCCGGGCACGGCGTTCTGGGCATTATACAAGGCTCTAAACCGGGTAAAACGGTCCTTTTGCGGGCGGATATGGACGCGCTGGCAATAGACGAGGCGGCGGACATTCCGTTCAAATCGAAAAGGCCGGGCGTGATGCACGCTTGCGGACATGACGGCCATACGGCGGGGCTGCTTATGGCGGGCATGGCGCTTAACGAACTAAAAGACAAGTTTCCGGGAACGATAAAACTGCTGTTTCAGCCTGCTGAAGAAACTGTGGGCGGCGCGGAACGGATGATAGCCGCCGGAGTCATGGAAAACCCCAAGGTGGACGCGGCTTTCGGTTGCCATTTGTGGGGGCAGGCGGAGGAAGGCACGGTGCTTGTAAAGTCCGGGCCGTTTATGGCTTCGCCCGATGAATTTTACATTAAACTTTCAGGGGAGGGCGGACACGCCGCCATGCCGCATTTGACGGCGGACCCGGCGCTAATGACGGCTCAGGCTATCATACAGTTTCAGTCCATAATAAGCCGCCGTAAAAACCCGCTGGAGCCGGCTGCGCTTTCGGTTTGCGTGGTGCGCGGCGGGAGTACGTTTAACGTTATTCCTGAATCTATGGAGATGCTGGGAACTATCAGAACTTTTAGCAAAGAATTGCGCGATTTTATTCCGCAAGAAATGGAAAAAGTGTTAAAAGCCGTTACTCTTATGTCGGGCGGAAATTATAATTTCAAGGTAAGCAGACTTTTTCCGCCGCTTATCAATGACGTTTACGCCGCGGATTTTGTGCGTAAGGCCGCGGAAAAGACGCTTGGAAAGGAGTTTGTCATCGAAGCCGAGCCCAGTATGGGCGGGGACGATTTTGCTTATTTTGCCGAAAAAGTGCCTTCATCCTATTTTTTTGTCGGCATAGCGCCCAAAGGCTCGCGGGTTGTTCATCATAGCCCTTACTTTCAGTGGGACGACAGGATACTCCGTATCAGCTCCGCGTGTCTTTGTCAGACCGCGGTTGATTTTCTATACGCTGTTTGACGGGGGGTGTATGATATTGATTAAAGGACTTTGCAAGTCGTTCGGCAGTTTGGAGGTGCTTAAAAACATTGATTTACGTGTGGCGGAAGGTGAAAAACTTACGATTATCGGCCCGTCCGGTTCGGGGAAAAGTACGCTTATCAGATGTATAAACGGGCTCGAATCGCCGACTGAAGGTTGCGTTATTATCAACGGCGAGGAGCTTACCCACAGCAGCCGCACATATATTGTCAGGAAGTATTGCGCGATGGTGTTTCAGCAGTTTAACTTGTACCCGCACATGACGGTTTTACAGAACATAACGCTTGCCCCTATAAAGCTGCAAAAAAAGAGCAAGCGTGAAGCGGCGGAGATCGCTTACGAGTATCTTGACATGGTTGGCCTGCGCGATAAGGCGCAAGCCTATCCCGCGACACTTTCCGGCGGGCAGCAGCAGCGTATCGCCATTGCGCGCGCCCTTGCAACACGGCAAAAGATACTTTTGTTTGACGAGCCAACTTCGGCGCTTGATCCTGAAATGGTGCAGGAAGTTCTTGACGTAATGATCCGCCTGTCCCACCAGGATTCTATAACCATGGTGGTTGTAACACATGAGATGGGCTTTGCGCGGCAGGTTGCGGACAGGGTAATTTTTCTTGACAATGGTGTTATCATAGAAGAGGCCGAGCCTGAAGAATTTTTTGAACAGCCAAAAAATGAGCGGACAATAACTTTTCTAAGTAAGATTCTACGTTAATTTTCGTTCATTTTTTTAAGCGGCGTTTGTTCATACAACTAAAGTTTCAGCGGAAACTTGAGGTTTCAGCGGAAACTGGGGGGGGGGGGGGCTTTCGAACAACGCTATTAACGCGAGCTTTATGTCATCCAGCCTGTTTCAAAAATATTAAGAACAGTTCATATTCCAAGGAGGAAAAGATGAAGTTAAGTAGGGTGGTTTTTATTGTATGCGCGGCGCTGATTGCGCTTGGCGCGGGCGGCTGCACAAAACGGCAGACAGGCGTTTCCGGTATAGACGCGATCAAGAACGCGAATGTGTTAAAAGCCGGCGTTAAATCCGACGTTCCGGGCTTTGGATTTTTTAACACAAGTACCAACAAGTACGAGGGACTCGAAATTGAGATTGCCAAATTATTAGCCAATGAAATACTGGGCAATCCGGACGCGATAAATTTTGAGCCTGTAACGGCCAAAACGCGCGGCCCGCTGCTGGATAATGGCGAACTCGATATGGTTATAGCCACATTCACGATAACGGACGAGCGAAAACTCACCTATAATTTTTCAGAAGCGTACTATACGGACGCTGTTGGAATGTTGGTAAAAAAATCTTCCGGCATAAATTCACTTGCGGATATTAACGGCCTAACTGTAGGCGTCGCGCAGTCCGCCACAAGCAAAGAAGCGATTACCGCCAGCGCGGCGGCTCTTGGAATATCCGTGAATTTCGCTGAATTTTCAACATACCCGGAGCTAAAGGCGGCGCTTGATTCAGGGCGCATCGACGTATTCGCTGTTGATAAGTCCATTCTAAGAGGCTATCTTGATTCCGACACGATTATACTCCCCGATGAATTTTCACCTCAGCCTTACGGGGTTACCACAAAACTTTCAAACAAACAGTTGGCGGACTATGTTGATGTTCTCATAAAGAAATGGCTGAACGACGGCACGATAAGCGCGTTGATTAAACAGTTTAATCTATAAGAATCGGCGCTTATGGGCGGACCCTTTGCGCTTGGGCGCTGGTTATTATTATTCTCTGATTTTAGTGTTTTTGCTCAAGGCTTTGGGATAACACTGCTGGTATCCCTGTTCGCTCTTTTGCTGGCGCTGGTCTCCGGCATAGTTTTTGGACTGCTTTCAATGAGCTCCATTGGATTGTTGAAAGCAGTCAACCGCGTCTATGTCGAATTTTTTCAAAATACGCCGCTGGTAATACAAATATTTTTTTTATACAACGCGCTGCCTTACGCCGGTATTACGCTTGATTTAATCACTATCGGCATCGTGGGGGTGGGTTTGTACCACGGCGCGTATGTCGCCGAAGTTGTACGCGCCGGTATTATTTCAATTCCCAAAGGACAGCGGGAAGTAGCAAGCTCTCAGGGTTTTTCGTATTTACAATCAATGGCGTACATAATACTGCCTCAGGCAACTATAGTCATACTGCCGCCGCTCGCCAATCAAGCGGTAAATTTAATTAAAAACACTTCGATTTTGGCGCTGGTTGCCGGCGGCGATCTGATGTACCGCGCCGATTCGTGGGCTTCATCCGGCAGTTTAAGTTACGGCCCCGCATATATCGTTACAGGCGTACTGTACTTTATCCTTTGCTTCCCGCTTACACGCTGGGCGCGGCGCTTTGAGGAACGCTTGAAAATGCGTGAACACCTGAGCGTTCCGGAAGAAGCCGCAAATGAGGGGGCGGGCGAATGAGCGTTCAAATTATCGCGGATATTTTTACAGCGTATAATTTACGTTTTTTAATGATAGGTTTAGGCAATACGCTGTTTATTTCTGTTTTTACCGTCATAATAAGCATTATTTTTGGAACCGTCCTCGCAATTTGCAGAAATTACGGTTACGGCATAGTCCGCGGCGCCGTTTCGGTATATATCGAGGTTTTTAGAAACACCCCCCTTTTGTTATGGATGCTGATCTGCATATTCATGCTGCATTTTGGTACTTCGATGAGCCGCGGCGGTCTGGCGCTTACACTGTACACCTCGGCTGTAATCGCGGAAATAATGCGCGGCGGTCTAAATTCTATCGCCAAGGGACAGTTCGAAGCCGCCCGCTCACAGGGCTTCAACTTTTTGCAAACACTTTGCTTTATCATACTGCCCCAATGCTTTAGGCGTGTCATACCTTCTCTGATGAGCCAAATAATTACCACAATAAAGGACACCTCGTTTTTGGCGCAGTTTGCCATCGCTGAATTCTTTTTTAACTCAAAAGTTTTGATGAGCAGCCTGCCGCAGACAACACACGTTACAAGCGCCCACATATTTACCATTTTTGTATTTGTCGCCCTCGTCTACTTCGTAATAAATTTTTCACTTTCCTGCATGGTTCGAAAGCTAAGCAAAAAAAGAATGAATAATTAACAGTTAACAAGGGAAAAGGGATGTAAATAAGGAAGAAGGAAAAGGTAAAAAGTAAGACGTTTTACATTTGGGCGCATTTTTTGCGGCAGAGCCGCAAAAAACCGGGCTTTGCGGGGGTTTCGCCGCTTACGCGGCCGCTCCGCGCCCCTACAATCCCGTGCGCGGAAGAGGCTCCGGCTTTGCCGGAGCCGGCACATCCGGCAAGTGCGGCAGCGCCTTAGGCTTGCCGGAGGTGATACGGTGCTATACGCGCCAATTCCGCATACCGGGCGCCCGCCGCCTGCCATTCGGCAGGCTCATTCATCTGTAAAGTCCATAATTTTGATGACGATTTCTTCACATTGAGCTATGTCATCTTCGCTCAGATTGCCGCTGTTAAATCCCTTAACTATTTCCCTCAATTTCTTTTTTGTTTCTTGTTCTTCTTTGGGAGACAGTTGCTTTTTTGAGGCCAGTCTCGTTATGGCAATGTTTATCGTTCCCCGTAGACGCAGCTCACCCGGTCTATCAATTGATAGAGCCGTGAAAATATTTTCAAGGACAACCAGAGCGGAAAATATCGCACTGTCGATTTCCCCGCCTATATAGCCGTCTATCCATGCATTGATGCCCATTCTTTCATCTTTCATTTTTAAACTCCTTATGATACGGCCTTGCCGTAAACACTCTTCCTATTTCGCGGCGGTCCTTCCTCACGGAACCTGTTCCACATTTATACACTGTTAATGCGCGTATTCGCATATCCGCTAATAAGGCATGAGAATATTCCATACCCGCACCCAATCCCAAAAAGTCCATGTTTCCTGCGGTAATACCACCACAATTTTGTAACACGGACGGCCTCTTTCATTTTCATACGGAAATATAAATTCATACGCGGCATTATGAATGTCAGGATTGTAGTTTGCCGCTTTATCCCATGCAGCATTTAGCGTTTTTATAACGGTATCTTTCATCGCATCGGATACATCAATAGGAAATGATATGAATTCAAGTTTTCCTGTTATAATACTCTTGTATTGCGCGCCGCTCAACGAATCTCTTGTATAAGTCAAGCGGGAAAGGAACGCTTCCCTGTCCCGCACGACTCCAAGACTCCGGTAGTACCCGGTACCGTTATCCGTCTTTTGAAACTGCCGGGACCAGTCCTGCGAAAAGGCGGGAAAGGGAAAACCGAATGCCAAAACAAACGCAAGCAAAAACAACATCTTTTTCATAGTCACTAACTCCTTATGCGGACGGTTCCACCCGCCGCATTCGCTTAAAATACGCCCCGCATACGCGGAGCGTTATGACAGAGGGCGGCGCATACCGCCCTCATCACCGTGTTACTACGGTGCGGATGCTTTTTGCGTTGTTCTCAGCGGTAAAGCCGTATCGGATACAAAACTAAATTTTCTGTACCACACCAGCATCAATTTTGTAAATCAGCACGGCAGTATCATTCTGTGCTACTAAATTATTGTCAGGCTCGAAAACAAAAACCCATTTATCCGCTGGACTGATCCCGGCTATGATTGCCTGTAAGTGTTGTGGAAGAGCCGGTTCCGAAACAGTACGATAAAGAACGGCGAAATTCGCCTGACCGCCATTCGGCAACGGCGCAGAATCGGCAATAATCACCTCCAAATTTTTAGGCGCATTGTGTAAATGTCTGTTCAACGCCTCATAACTTTTAGCCATACTGCCGTAGCGACTGGCATATTGCGATATGTGTGAAACCACACAATATTCCCAATTGAACCCTTTTGTATTCAGAAATTTGTTAACTTCGGCTAAAAATTGCATAATAATACTCCTTCGTATACGGCCTCTGCCGTATATCTTTCCGTATTTTTACGGCGGTTCCCATAATCAATGGTTCCACCCGCCGCGTTCACTTAAAATACGCCCCGCATACGCTGGACGTTATGATAAAGGGCGGCGCATACCGCCCGCATCACCGTGTTAATACTGTGAAGCACGCTTCCACGCGCACATCGTTACTTCTTGTATGACCATTTTACGTTGCCCTTCTTGTCGGTGGCAGCCGTATACGTTCCGGCTCTCTTACGGTTCTTTTCGTAGGCGCTCACACAATCATCAGGCAGGGCGTCTTTGCTCAACTGTACATTAGCAGGCAGGGTAATGCTGGTCAGAATATTCCCTTCCTCGACCAACTTCACATTGGGGGATATGGTATTAGCAGTATTAAAAATAGCCGCCTGCTCTGCATTAAGTCTGACCCCGCTAGAGAATGTCCCCTTGTTGTTGGCAAACGCCTCTGCCCCAATGGACGTAACGCTGCCGGGGATGGTAACACTGGTCAACTGATTGCCGGAAAACGCATTTGCCCCAATGGATGTAACACCGTTAGAGATGCTTACGCCGGTTAACTGATTGCCGGAAAACGCACTCGCTCCGATGGACGTAACGCTGCCGGGAATAGTAACGCTGGTCAACTGATTGTCGGAAAATGCGCTTGCCCCAATGGACGTAACACCGTTAGAGATGCTTACGCCGGTTAAACGATTGCCGGAAAACGCACTTGCCCCAATGGACGTAACGCTGTCTGGGATGCTTACGCTGGTTAAACGATTGCCGGAAAACGCGCTTGCCCCGATGGACGTAACGCTGCCGGGTATGGTAACGCTGGTCAACCGGTTGCCGGAAAACGTGCTTGCCTCGATAGAAGTAACGCTGTCGGGGATTACAACACTGGTCAAATAATTTTCTCTAAACGCATCATGCCCAATGGAGGTAACGCTGTCTGGGATGCTTACGCTGGTTAAACGATTGCCGATAAACGCCTCCGCCCCAATGGACGTAACACTGTTGGGGATGGTAAAGCCAGTCAGATTATTGTTGGCAAACGCCCTATCCTCGATGGAATCAGCGCTGCCGCTGAGACTGAGACGCCAGTTACCGTAAGATACTGTATATATCCCGGCTTTCTTGCCGTTTTCTTCGTAGACTGTCTGGCAAGGCAGGGCATCGCCGTCCAACTCCACACCGGCCGGCAGCGTAACACTGATCAGGTTGTTGCCGGCAAATGCCCGATCCCCAATATAAGTAACGCCGCCGGGGATTACAACGCTTGTCAGGTGGTTGTTGATAAATGCTACGTATCCAATGGAAACAACACTGCCGGGTATGGTAATATCAGTTATTCCTTGATCGGCAAATTCACCATCCCCAATGGAAGTAACGCCGTCGGGAATCTCCACCTTCTTCCCTGAGGCCTGTTGCCCTCCTTCGGCCTCTCCTCCAGCAAAGGCGGCTGCCGCCGTCATTGCAATAAGAATGATGACGGTTAAAATCTTTTTCATTTCTTTCTCCTTACGCGGACGGTTCCACCCTCCGCGTTTGCTTAAAATACGCCCCGCATACACGGGGCGTTATGATAAAGGGCGACGCATACCGCCCTCGTCACCGTGTTAATACTATCTTAGACCCCAATTACCGGAAGACAATGTATAATACACTCCAGCTTTCTTGCCGTTACTTTCATAAGCACCCTGACAAGGCAGAGCGGTTTCGCCCAACTCTACATTGGCAGGCAGCGTAACGCTGGCTAACCTCCTACTCCACTTCCTAAACTGAGTAACTCCATTGTGGAAAATATGGATGTCGGCAAACGCCAATGTTCCGATGTACGTAACGCTGTTGGGGATGGTAACGCTGGTCAAATCGTTGTCGGAAAACGCACTTGCCCCTATGGTTGTTACGCTGTTGGGGATGATAACGCTTTCCAGTTGAAAGCGGGGGGTACCTACACCGGACCTGTACGGGAGCATCATGTTGCTAAACGCACTATCCCCAATGGTCGTAACCGGCCGGTCCAGTATAGTGCGGGGAATAACGAGTCGTTTTTCGCTTCTTCCGTTATATTTCACAATCCCTACTTCTCCAAATGCAAAGCTAAGATCATAGTCACGGGACACATCATACTTTGCCGTAACAACGCTGATATAGCCCCGTTCTCCGGCGGTTTGGGGGCTCATGCCGTTTATTCCGGTAATGGCCAAGGTAAGCTTGTCGGTTATTTTATTGGCGTCTACCCCGGAAAAAGTGATCACACCTGTCAGATCGCTGAATTCATAGTTCCTTTGGGGTTCCCAGTACCAGCCGGTTGTTCCAATCTTCTCGCCGTTTTCATTGGTCAAAGACGCATACACGGTATACCGCGCCGGTATCGCGTTGTATATCGGCTGTATACTGAGACCCCACCCCGCGGTGGTATTGCCGGCAACGTCCTTCCAATTCACGTTTCTGCCGGTCTTTGCAAGCCCC
>JAISCO010000275.1 GCA_031265535.1 Spirochaetaceae bacterium
GGTAAAGCCCTGTCGTGTAATGATAGCTGCTGCGCCGCTCGTTTCCTTACCGTAGACGCCGATATTGAGCATAACGAAGGCGTTAAGATTTTTTACGAAAAAAACGGATTTATCCCAAACGCCGGATTGCTTAACAAAAACCGCAAGACAATCAGTATGAGAAAGGATATTTATTGCTAACTGCTAATTGTTAAAAAGTAAGATGTAAGAAGTAAGATGTGAGAAGTAATTTTTCCCTTTTACTTTTTCCTTGAAAAATGGAGTAGAAACATGAAAAAATTAATTTATCGCGCCGTCCTGATTGCGGCGGCGGTTTTTTGTATCTGCGCGTGCGAACAGGAGCCGGAAGAGACGGCAGAAACAGAGGAACCTTTCGTCGCCGCGCCGAAAGATCCGCCCAAAAACGCCATACCCATTGCAAGCGCGGAGGATTTGGCAAAAATCGGGAAGGACAAAGACTTCCCGCTGAACGGCGCGTACAAACTTGAAGGGGATATTACAACGGCCGGCTGGACGCCGATTGGCGGCACGTTAAATTTTACCGGCGCTTTTTACGGAATGAACAATAAGATAACCATAACAAGCGGCTCCGGCGGCATATTCGCCTCGCTAAGAAGAGCCACCATATACAACCTTAAAGTCAGCATAAAGGCAGACGCGGACGCGGGCAGCATAGGCGGCATCGCGAACTTTGCGGAAAACAGCCTGATAGACGGCTGCGAGGCGGCGGTAATCCTTAACCTTGCCGCAAGCATCCATAACGCGTCGGCGGGCGGCATCGTGGGCTACATGAAGAACAACGTTACCGTGAGCGGCTGTACAGCCTCCGGCGCCATCACGCTGACAAGCGGCATGAACGCGGGGCTTATGGTCTACGCGGGCGGCGTCGTGGGGTACTCCGGTTCGGGCGCGCAGGGAACAGCGTCAAAAAACCCAACCCGTATCACGCGGTCAAGCTGGAACGGCACGGTGAGCGCGTCCGGCGGCTACCCCTACGTGGGCGGCGTTGTCGGCTACAACTATACCGGCGCGAAGGTAACGCGGTGTTCCTCCCAAGGCGCGGTAACTGCAACAGGCGGAAACCTGCCCTACGCCGGCGGCGTGGCGGGGTACAACAGCGGGGGCGATATAGCGAAGCCGACCGTGGACACGGAAGCCGTCACCGAAAACTGCTATTCCACCGCTACAGTGAACGCGGTATCAAGCTCGAAGGTGGCTCTGGCAGGCGGTATAGCCGGGTCTAACGCTTGCCGCGCCCGCATCTCGAAATGTTACGCCACAGGCGCGGTAACGGCAACGGTTAATGGGAATAGCGCTGATGATATTGGCGGCAGCCTCGGCGTGATGGTTGCCGCCAGCGCCGGCGGCATCGCGGGCGCCCAGTATTACAAGGGCCCCCTCGTCATCGAATACTGCGCCGCGCTGAATACGTCCATCACCGGCACGGACAGCGCATCGGGGGCAGTGTGGAACATCTACCGCATCGCCGGCGCGGGCAAGGAAGGCAGCGACATAGGCGTATTCAAGGGCAACATCGCGTATTCCAGCATGACTATCACACCTACACGCTCGCCCACTGTCAGCGCGACCGGCAAAGACGGCGCGGACACCGGGAATACGCCCGCTCAAACCGTGTATGCCGGCATCGGCATGGGCTGGGATTTCGCCACAGTATGGCAGATGAGCGGCAGCTATCCGGTTTTGCGATAGGGTAGTAAAATACAAAATAAACTAATCAGGCATAATGTTTAGAACAGGAGGATAATATGCCGTTATTGCAAGTAAACGAATTTCCGCAAGATTTGTATGAAAAAATCAGTATGGCTGCCGAAAAAGAAAACCGGACAATTTCCCAACAAACAGTTTTTTTAATAAAAGAAAGCCTTTGTCAGGAGGAAGCAAACAGGGAACGGCGAAGAATGCTTGTAAAAAAATGCCGCAACCGCAGCATTCCCGATGAAGCGAAAACCATTGATGTTGCTAAACTCATCAGAGAAGGCAGAAAATGACAGCCGTTATTGATGTGGTGAATTATGGTGAGCGCACTGATAACGATGTGAGCAATTAGCAATTAACAATGAGCAATGAAGGAAGTAAGAGGTAAAAAGTAAGAGGGATGAAGTAATTTTTTACTTTTTCCCTTTTCCTTTTTACTTGAATAAGCGGCTTACTGCTAACAGAGGACGTGGAGAGGCTCGGCGCCGTGAACCCCAACCAGTTGTCCATGGACAGGATCAACCATCAGGTCCATCGCCTCAAGGGGTAACGCGCCGAGGAGTGTGTATTTTGCGTCTGGAACCACCACGGCGGGAAGTATGGTGCTGCGGTTTTTCCAGTGAATTTCCACCCCTTCCGTTACATCGTAGGTGTCCGTCTTACCGCCGGCAAGGGTAGATTCCGATGTCTCCCTAATGGCAAGCCCCAGCCTTTGCCGCGTTTCCTCGTTGATAACCAGCGTCCACGCGCCGGTATCAGGCATGGCCTTTATGGTCATTCTGCGGGTTTTCGCGTCCGGAATAAGCCCGTTTCTGGCGTTGCTGATATCCACAGCGTTGGCCAAGGTTATTTCTTCTGTAAAAACACTCATATAATGCTCCTTAACGAAAGCATACCACAAACAGGTAACAAGGAAAAGGTAAAAAGGAAGAATTAGCAATGAGCAGTTATCAATTAGTAATTAGCAATTAGGTTTAATACACCGCCAACCGGCACACCGGTTGGCGCGCCAGTTGGCGGCCCTTCAGGGCGGGGAGCTTTATATTTTTTCCTTTATAAAACCCTTAGAAAAAACGCTTATGATTTTATCAACCTGGGCTTGGTGTTTTATATTGAACCTTGCAAGCACCGACCCGTCAAGCTGCTCAAAAACAGCCCCGCCGCGTACTATTTCACAAAACATATTGGCAAGGTAAACAGAATCGACTATCAGCCTGTACTTTGCCGGAGCGCTGTCCGGAGCATGATGAAAACGTATTGCCGCCACAAGATTTTCGGGGAAATTCCATTTTTCCGCTATAAGCGCGCCAACTTCAGCGTGATTCATGCCCGACCTGACATCCTCAATCGTAACCGCGGGGATATTTTTAGCTTCGCAGAACAATTTCATTTTCATAGCTAATTTAGGATGCACAGACGCTAAAACTATCTTTCCCATATCATGCAGCATACCGCCTAAGTATATATCTTCGATAGAGCTTTTATCATGATAAAAGTTCTTTACAAGATTAAAAGCAAAATAAGCTGTTTTATAGCTATGCTGCCATAATTCTTTTTTTTCTTCAGTATCATCGCCAAGTATTTTTTGCGATCCATACGAATACAACAAATTTTTTATTCCGGTAATACCCAAAATTTTTACAGCCTCCGTGATACTGCCGCTTTTTTGAGTCGTTATATATTGCGCGGAATTTACAATTTTAAGTATGTCTGCCGTTATTGCCGGATCAACAGATATTTTACTTGCTATTTCCGTCATTTCCGCGTTAGGGTTCGACAGGGTATTTTGTAACCTTACTATATTTTCAGGAAAATGCGGCAGGGCGTTTACTTGTTCTACAATTATATTTGTTATACCGCTGATGTTAGTTAAAACAGTCTTTTCCAGCGGAACTACAAGACGCGCAATCGTTTCAACATTTGTTCCGGTAATATTAAAACAATCTTCGGTCAAACTCATCTTCTTTAACATCAAAACAAGAACGACCAGTCCAAGCCCCGCGCCTTCGGAATTGTCCAATACCTGCGAAAAAGCGTCTTCAAGGCTGTTAAACTGCCGTGAACGAGCAAGTTTATCGTGTATGCGTATAAGTTCCATCTTTGAAACAACAGAATTGTTACGCACCTCAATTTGAATTGCGTCATTGCGGTAAAGAATATTTATTTTTATATAAAGACCTTTATCTTTTTGAAGTTGAAGATAGTGCGGCATATTATTAAGCATATCTTTTTTGAAAGAGACCATTCCTTCTTTATATTGTTCCGGATTGTTAATGTCCAATCCTTTTTCAATAAAGTATACACGTTTGGTATTGGCTTTCTTGGCGTTTACCGCTAATTCCTGAATACAATACTCGATATAATCGCGGAGATTTTCGTATCCGGCTAAACGCAGGAACACCGCTATTACACGGCCTATGTACACTTCCACCTCATGCGGCAGTGTATAAGACATGATTGTTAAAGGCATACCTGACCGTATTGATTTTTTTATTTTTTCTTCATCGACAACAAGTTCTTCTTCCTCAAACATTAGAACCCCCGGCACCGGAAAATTGGATATACTGATAATACTATCAGATGGCGGATTTTTTAGCAAGGTGGAAAAAGCGGCGCTTCAAAGTTTCAAAATAAATTAAGGAGGGGGAGCGCATTGATCCAAAGAAGAAGTTTATAAACCGCGAAGTAAAAGAAGTAGAATAAGTTTTTAAGAGACCCCCTCGTTCCTTCTTCGACTTTTTCGACTTTGAGGTAAAATATTCTTCTTCCGGTCTTGAGAGCGCTACCCACAGTTTGAAAGATGTCAAAACGCTAGTGAACGTGTGTGAGTATGTGGCAGCATGGCATAGGCCCCAAAGTCTTGGATTTGTAATCATGAGCATAAAGTAAAGCGCCGATAAAGCCGATAGTTGATAAGAACGTAAATTTATGGGGAAATTTATGTTCAAAAAAGGGCACGGATGCCCTTTAACGCGGATACCCCAATCCGCATAAATCATGGAGGAAGATATGATTATCAACCACAACCTGAGCGCTATGTTTGCAGATCGCTCTCTCAAAGTTACTCAGAATTCGCTTGAAAAAGACATGGAAAAACTGTCGTCCGGCTTGCGCATAAACCGCGCGGGCGATGACGCTTCCGGGCTTGCGGTTTCTGAAAAAATGCGCAGCCAAATCCGCGGA
>JAISCO010000303.1 GCA_031265535.1 Spirochaetaceae bacterium
AAAACTCAAAAAATCGAAATGACGCCGCTATATATAGCGTTATTAAACCGTATAATAAAGAAAATAACGCTATATATGGAAGCGACAATGACTTTTGACACAGGCTGGCATGTAAACCCACTGGTGGGCGCGGAGCGCATTGAAACCGGTTGGCCGGCTGGCGGGGCGGGTAGAAATTATAAGGGGTTATTAGTAAACTTAGATAATGAATTTGATACGCAGACCATTTACATATAGCTATTTTAACATAACCCTTATCCTGATAGGCGTGAACGCGCTTATTTTCGCGCTGCAAAAAATGTCGCCGGATGTAACTTATATATTTGCCATGACGCCGGTATTAGTGCTGCGAGGCTGCGTGTGGCAATTTCTTACATACATGTTTGCTCACGCCAATTTCAGCCACATATTTTTTAACATGCTGGCGCTATTTGTGTTCGGAACACAGACAGAACGCCACATGGGCAGCAAAGAATTCCTCGTTTACTACCTGGTAACCGGCATATTTGCCGGATTTTTTTCATTCATAATATTTTTATTTACAGGAGCGGCCAGAGTACCTTTACTGGGCGCTTCAGGAGCTATCTTTGCCGTACAACTTGCCTACGCCGCATTTTTCCCGAATTCAGTACTATACATCTGGGGCATCCTGCCGCTTAGGGCGCCGGTAATGGTACTGGTTTTTACCGCGATAGAAATGATTTCAATGATATTCGGCGTATCGAACGGCGTTGCGCACCTTACCCACATTGCCGGTTTTGGTTTTGGCTGGCTATATTTTTTGCTGCGCTTCCGCCTCAACCCTCTGCGAATGATGATAGGAAGGCGCTAATATGGGACCTGACAGAGTAACGAGAACCCCCGACATACGCCCCGTAGATGATGCGGGCATAGGGCCAAACGACATAACATATTATTATTCCCGCGAACACCGCCTAAAAAAAGCCGGCCCGCGCGTCCGGGCATTGTACGAAGACGCCCAAAAACCCAAAAGGCGTTTTGCTTTGTTTAGATCGCTGGTTGATACAAAGCCGAAAGCCATGCTTTTAACAGCCATCGTTATTATCAGCATAGTCATACTTTTGTTTTCAATCCTGCTCCCTTAAATTAAGAAGAGGAAATCCCCATGCCTCAAGACGCCGTCTGCCTTTGGCGGCAAACCCACGCCGCCCCCTTTGCGCCGCAAACTTTTTTGCGCGCTTGAGACGAAAATGTTCATGGACAAATGCTGTGAAGGTATAATACAATCGTGTAATGAAAATCAGCGTTGACTGTAGAATGATAAGCTCAAGCGGCATAGGCGTATATATAAGGGGTTGTTTGCCGTATTTTCTTGAAACACAACATGATTTCCTGTTGATAGGAGACGGGCGGAGACTCGCCGAATTCGCGGATAGACAGAATGTAAATATTTTTGACTGCGCTGTTAAACCATTTTCAATGACGGAAACTTTTTTTCCTCCGGCAGCCTTGCGTCAAACAGTAAACAGGACAGATTTATTTTATTCACCATATTTTAACATTCCGGCGCGTATTGATGTCCCAATTTATACAACAATACATGATATTATTTTTCCTGATATGCCGGAACTCTGCTCGCGCGCCGGGCTTGCGGCGCGTATGTGGTTTTACCGCCGCGCGTTTAAGCTGTCAAAAAAGCTGTTTACTGTTTCACAATTTTCAAAGAGCCGGATTGAGTATTATTTAGGAAATACAAAACCTGTAATCGTTACCTACAGCGCCCTACTGGAGTCTGCGCGTATCACGCGGCGTATCACGGCGCGTAATACGCGGCGAAATTCGCGGCAAGTTAATTTTGATAATCCAACAAACGGTAACATAGGCGCTGAAAAACAAGAATATGAACCGTATATTTTATTTGTTGGAAACATAAAAAAACACAAGGGGCTTTTCTGCCTGCTTGAAGCATATTTTGAGGCTTGCAAAGCGGGGCTAAATTATAAATTGATAATCGTGGGCGAAAAAAACAATTTTCGTACTTCAGACGGCGGTGCGGTGGAAAAACTTATAAATGAAAACAGCGGGGATATTTTGTTTACCGGCATGGTTTCGGATGATGAATTAGAAATATTGCTAAAAAAAGCGGCGCTGCTTGTCCAGCCTTCATTGTACGAAGGTTTCGGACTGCCGCCGCTTGAGGCTCTTGTACACGGTACGCCGGCGCTTATTTCAGATATAGCGGTATTCAAAGAAATATACAGTGCATATCCTGTAACATACTTTTGCGCCGGTTCCAGCGCCTGCCTTAAAGACAAACTGCTGGAATTGCTGAGCGCCGGAGCGCCGCCGCGCATAGAGCTTTCCGGTGATTTACGTTCAAAATATACATTTTCAAAGACCGCTCAGACAATAATACAAGAGTTTGGCCGGTAAATGTCAAACCTCTTACTTCTTACATCTTCCTTTTTACCTTGACCGCCGCTATCGAAGTGAACGCTTCTCCGCCCCCAACGAGGGGCGGCAAGACGCTAACGCGTAGCGTATGTAAAACCCGCTGGCGGGCAATTGACAGCCAATTATTTCTGAAATACTCTGAAAAACAGCTGTATGAGCAAACATAATGAACAGGCTTTTTTTTCAAAATTAAGAACAGCGTTATTTTTTACAGGATTTTCGCTTGTCTGTTTTGCGGTTTTTCTTTATGTGCTTGGCAGTATACTTAGATTTACGGATAGAACACAGTTTTTTTTATTGAATACGGTACTCTGCGCCGGTTTGTTTATAGCTTTTTACGCTTTGCTTAGCTTTGTTTTCAGAACGAGTTTCGTGATTGTAACACATAAAGGGCACATCAAAGCGCGGACGTTTATTTTTTTGCTGCTTGGCGCGGTTTCTTTTATATTTTCCGCGGCGGCAGCCGTAATTTTAGTTTTATCAAAAGGGAATATGGGATGAAGAAATTATTTGCGTTGCGCGGCGCGACGCAATGTATAAACAGCGGCGATGATATAACAAAACATATTACTCTTATGTACGATGAACTTCTTTTGCGGAACAATATTGCTGAAGCCGATATTGTGTCACTGCAATTTTCAGTTACACGCGATATTAACGCCGCGAATCCGGCCGCCGTTCTGCGAAAATCCGGCCGCGCGGAAAATGTCGCGTTGTTTGTTGTTCAGGAGGCCTACGTTAAAGGCGGTCTCCCGCATACTATTCGCTGCCTGCTTCACTGTTATATGGACGCCGGGGCTTATCCGCATCATGCATACCGAAACGGTACTGAAGTTCTGCGTCCCGACCGTTCGGAAAATGACTCAATGTGCTGATTTAGCGGCACAAACCCACAAACAAACCCAGCGATTTTACTTTTAGAAAATTTATCGTAAAAAGGAAAAGGGAACAGATAAAGGAAAAGGGAAAAAGTAACAGATAACATGAACAGTTATTACTTCTTACCTCTTCTTTCTTACAAAGTGGGGAAGCGAATCAATCCCAAACCGTTAAAATTTTGAAGTTT
>JAISCO010000002.1 GCA_031265535.1 Spirochaetaceae bacterium
TTCACTCAGCACCTTTTCCTTGTTTAATCGTATCTGATATTTATACCAGTTATTGTTTAAATAAAAAACAATCTCAAAAAAACCTGATGATTGTCTGGTTGTTTCATCAAAGAAAAAAGGTTCAAAATATATTTTTTCATCCGGTTTAAGCTGGGTAAAAGAATCAAGAATAAATTGAATATAGAAATCAAATGCTTTGAGAATATTGCTTTTCCCCGATGCGTTTGCGCCATAAACAGCGGCAAGTTTGAGCAGTTTTTTATTGCCGGCATTGATAATATGCTGATCATCAACATCACCTACAGCTTCAAAGCTTATCGTCTGCCGCTCTTTTATTGAGTAGGTATTTTCTATCGAAAATTCCAGAATCATTTCTATGCTCCTTGTTACCTGCTTTTTCCCGCAACAGGCCTGAATGAACGGGCATTATGCGGACTTCGCCTTTAGGGGAACAATTTTTTCCAGTTCTGTCTGAATTTTACGCCGGGCAAGGGTAGTTTCTATATGCTCCTGGATACGCAAAAAATAGCCTTCGGACAACCCAAATAGACGGGTCAAACGCAGGTCTGTATCCGCCGTAACGGTCCGGCGGCCATTTACAATGTCGGTAATACGGCTTGGCACAACGCCAATGGCTTTGGCCAAAGCGTTTTGGGACAGTTTATAGGGTTCCATAAACTCCTCTTGCAGTATTTTACCGATATGATCAAGGTCGATATATTCAGTCATACAAGGCTCCTGCTCTGTATTCTATACTACGGAATACAGAAATTCAAGAAATACGCCGCTAATCATGATAGTCAACAATCTCGACGTTTTCAGCGTTATTGCCGCTCCAATGGAAGCAGACGCGATACTTGTCATTTATCAACAATCCGCTTTTTTCCGGTTACATATTCGTAGATGAGGGACTTTTTATAGGCCCTCATGGTTTCGATGGATTGGCGTTTTTCGGCGATGATGCTGTTAATGCGGCTGCATTAGGTGTCGAGAAAGGCGGCAATGGCCTGTTGTTCTTTAGGGGGCAGGATGGGAGTTTTTAGGTTTTTAATGAAATCCCATTCCGCACGGGGCATTTTCGCCCCATACGTTGATGAATTAACAATTTCAATAAAACCATGCGATAGAAGGAAATAGTACAAATAATGTTTGTCTCCTTCAAATTTATTGAAATTCAAAAATTCTCCGGTACAAAAACCATCAACCAAGGAGATATAAACTTTTCTCAGATATGGCCGCAGCTTTCCAAACAGGACATCTTCTTTTCTGATAATATCATAAAATCCTTCGCTATATTCTGTTTCGGTCTGTAAATATTTTCCAGTAGAACTTTCAATATTCTCAAGTCCGATATATATCCCCATCAGAAAAAAATCCACTTTGAGAACGCAAAGTTGTTGCGTAACGCATTTTCTTCACCCCCCAATGCGCCGGTATCTTTCCTATCCAGTCTATCCCGCTATCTTTCATGGAAACCGATTTATCGAGTCCCTTCGTTACCGTTTCGGTGATAAGTGATGTTTTGTACTGTTTAAGGACTTCTATCTGTTGTTCCATTTCTGCGATGATGCCGTCAATGTGTCCGCATTGGGCGTCAAGAAAGGCGGCGATGGATTGCTGTTCCGCGAGAGGAGGGTTGGGGATTTTTAGATTTTTAATAAATTCCCATTCCGCACGGGGCATTTTCGCACCATACGTTGACGCATTAACTGTTTCAATAAAACTATGCGACAAAAGGAAATAGTATAAATAACGTTTGTTTCCTTCAAATTCTTTGAAATTCAAGAATTCCTCGGTACAAAACCCGTCAATCGCCGAGATATAAACTTTTTCCAGATAAGGCCGCAGTTTTCCAAATAAGACATCGCCTTTCCTGACAATATCATACAAGCCTTCGCTGTATTCTGTTTCGGTCTGTATATACTTTCCGGCAGAACTTTCAATATTCTCAAGTCCGATGTATATATCCCCATCGGAAAAATATCCGCTTTCAGAACGCAATGTCGTTGCGTAACGCAATTTTTTCACATCCCATTCCGCCGGAATGCCGCCTATCCGGTCATTGCCGCTGGACTTTGTATTATCAGGCATTATAAGTCTCTACGATTTGACAATTGTCCGGCACGCCTGAGGAAGCGGAACCCATGAATAATACTTTTTTAGACATAATTGATTGCTCCCACCTGTTTTACAATGTTCGGTTCCTCTTTCCATTCTCTACCCGATAGCAGGCTTCCGTTTGCATGTTTGCTTCGTTTTTTTCCATCCTCGCCCCAAGTTCCCCATTGTTTAAAGAAAAAGGCCGCATTTTGTTCTTTGCATTGCCTTTGTATATTTTGCGGCCAATAGGAATTCATAGGCCGCGCATTAGGCCCGCTTTCACCGCCGACAATGACCCAATGGATGCCCGATAAATCTAGTTCTCCCATATCTTCAAGAAGCGGTTCAATAGATAAAAAACGAATGGTGGCATCTATTGTCTTTAATACATCAATTCTGTTTTTGACACTTTCATTTTCTACCGTTACGCCAAGCCAAACATTGGCGGGAACCGCCCGCTTCTCAAAGTAGCGTTTTAGTTTTTTCTCCCGTTTTGTCAGGATTTGATAATAATGCTGCGGTGTTGCTTTGATTGTTTCAAATATTTTATCAATATTCTCAAAAAGCATTTTCTCATGAAAAAGGTCACTCATGGAATTTACAAAAAATTTTGTCGGCTTTTTTACGGCAAGAGGTTGCTGAAATCTATTAGGTAAAACAGTAAAATCAAAACCGTTCCCATATCCTTTTACTCCCATTGCCTGCAAACGCCGCGCCATAGTCTCGGCATAGCAATTTTTACAGCCTGCGGTAACTTTTGTGCAACCAACCGTGGGATTCCAAGTCGCTTCTGTCCATTCAATTCTTGTAGATGTCATTTTTCAAAACCTCAATATTATAAATGTCAACCTTATGAATACTAGTTGTCTGCTTGTTGAATTTCGGGAAACATCTAACGCTATTATCTTTTTCTAATTCTTGAATTGCTGATATATAAACTTCGGGGAGACAGCGATTTCTTAAAGCGTACTTCAAACCATCTTTATTATTTGTTATTTCCCTTGAAAGAATTTTGTTTTTAATATCATCTTTTAATTTTGTCTTTTTGTTGGTCGTTTCTCCGGTAAAAAACAGTGAGCCAACTGGCTCGTCATTATCAATATTGAAATTAGATTCCCCTGAGTATATATCTTCTTTCCAGCAGACCTTTAAAAATTTCTCCATGCCGAGAGTATGATTTGTTCCAAAAATCAATCCCCAATAATTCGGACCTTTTTTTAGGGTAAAGTGGTGGATATAGTATTCTTTTCCTTCCGGCACTAATTTCTGAAAATAATCCGCTATCACCCTATGACATTCCTTTGGATCTGATTCACTAAAATGAATGCGTTCTGTATCAATATATCTTTTTGTGTAATCAATTTCCTTAAATCGTTTGATAAATGATGATGAGATAAAGAATATAAAATCAGTGTGTGGAGAATTGACTAGTTTCAGGAAAACATTTTCATCAACTTGACTGAATCCATATTGATCCAACAAAATAAATTTTGCATAATCGCGGTCTGCCAATATCTTTGAAAGAGCCTCATGATAAAAAACATCCTTAAAATCATATTGACTGAAATTCAAATATGAATAGATACATTTATCACGGTTGCAATTTTCTTTGAAGCATTGATCCATAAATGTTTTTACATTAAATTCTAATTCTGCTTCCTTCTGTTTATTTTTTTCATTAAAAGCAAAAACAACTTCTTTGTTGTTTTTTAATACTGCATTACAATATATACGATTAATTCCCTTCGCTTCCTCCAATAAACGTAAGGGCGATCCTAAGTTGCCTTTGGCATCCCGTCCACTCCCGGCAAAGAAATCGGCAATAAATATGCCCTTTGTAAACAGGTTGTGAATAAAAACAGGAAACCATTCCCTGAAACACTCCGCAAAAATACCAAGTTTTAACAACGTTCCTTCGGAGAAAACATCTTTATTTATATCCTTTGTCATATTTCATTCCTGCCCCCTTCACCTCTCCCAAAATTCTTATTCCTACGCTAACAAACCCTTCTATTTTTGTCAACATCCCCGTCAGCAATTCCAGATAACCGTTAGGAAAGAACCTCCACTACCGAATAACCTCCCCTCCCAACCCCTTAACCTTCGCCGCAATAGACCTCTCCATCTCCATGAAGCGTTTCAACAAAACATCGGCCTTTTCAGGCTCTTTATACTCGTAAAAGTACCGAGTAAACGGGAATTCGGCGCCGGTTTTTTCCCTGTTCAACGTGGCGGAACTTTGCTTGGCGGGGAAAAGCTACAGTTTGCCTTCGTCGCCGTATTCATAGACATAGCGGGCGTCGGGAACATGGGAATACACTTCTCTCTTGAAATATATCTCAACGTCCATATTCAGCTTGACCAGTTCCGTATCCTTGGTGGTGCTGTCATAGATGATATTCCCCTGTTTGTCTTTTTGGATTTCCGCAGTCTTGTCCATTTCCGAAAGGCCAAAGGCTATTTTTGCCTGTAAGTCCTGTTTTTTGGCCTCTTTCATGTTTTGATACTGACGGGGAAGTTTATCAAAGAGCGGTGTAAAAACTTTCAAAAAACCAGACTTCTTCTTGTAAATTTTATTGCTGACAGCGCCTTCCAGGGTTTTAACAATACCGTTATACAGCGGTTTTGCGGCTTTCAAGGCATTGAGTTTTTCTTCTTCCGCCGCAGTTCGCAAATCTTTTTCTTCCAGTTCTTCCTGCAATTCCGGCTTATAGATTGAATCCAGAACACCGTCTTGCAACATCTTTTCAATGCGTTCTTTGGTAATAGCGTAGTTCCGCTGTAAAGGTTGATAGACCGAGTATTCTTTGTACAGAAATTCGTTCACGTCGAATATCTTGCAATCTTTGTTTTCTTTAAAATTTGCGTACAGTTCAGTGATAGCCCGCATATCATCACGAGAGATTTCCCGGCGTTTTTTCCCCAATGACCTGCTTAACAGTTTCCAGTAATTCACCGCATTGATAAGCTGTACTTTTCCCCGGCGTTCTTTCCGTTTATTTTTAGAAAGGATGAAAACATAAATGCCGATGCCGGTATTGTAGAAAAGGTCTGTTGAAAGGCCGATGATCGCCTCAATTAAATCATTCTCCAAAAGATAACGCCGTATCTGGCTTTCTCCGCTGACGGTACCGCCGGAAAACAGGGGCGATCCGTTTTGGATAATGGCGGCTCTGCCCAGCCGGTCGTCCATTTTCGCAACGGCGTGCTGCACAAAAAGAAGCTGTTCGTCCCCGGTGGCGGGCAGGCCCCCCTTCCAGCGCCCATGGGCTTTTGTTTCGTATTCTTCCCGAACCGCTTTTTCAACCCCTTCGGGAGCGTCCTTGCCGCCCCAGGGCGTGCCAAAGGGGGGATTGGCTATGACTATACGCATGGACTGAACGGGGAAGCAGTCTTTTATCATGGTATCCTGAAAACGGATGTTTCCGGCGTCCTGCCCTTTTATGAGCATATCGGCGAGGCAGATGGCATAGGACTCGGGGTTTATTTCTTGGCCGAAAAGCCGCACGTCGATGTTTGGATTAAGCCGGTTGAGAAAATCGTACATGGTGGAGAGCATGCCGCCGGTGCCACAAGCCATGTCCAGTACAGTGGCGACTTTGCCCTCAGTCAAAAGGTCATCGCAGCCTTCGGCAAGGATGATGTTCACCATAAGCCGGATCACTTCCCTGGGGGTGTAATGGTCCCCGGCCTCGGCATTGGTTGAAAAGCGGCGGATAAGATCCTCAAACATATAACCCATGACATGGCCGTCAACGGTTTGGGGATCAAGGTCAAGCTCGCTGAATTTTTTTACCACCCCATAGAGGCGGTTGTTCTTGTCCATTTTTTCGATTTCTTTTTTAAATTCGAGATTATTGATGATTTCCTGAATGTTAGCGGAAAAGCCCTCGATGTAGCTTTCAAAATTCGCGGCGATATTTTTGCTGTCCGCAAGGAGTTCCGCCAGGGTAAAACGGCTGGTGTTATAAAAGGCGAAACCGGCCTTTCGCCTGAGCACTCCCTCAGGGGTGTTGGAGTTTTTTTCAAAGGCCGCAGCCACCGCCGCTTTGGTTGGGGCAAGGGCGCACTCCAAGCGGCGGATGATTATCATGGGGATAACGACGTTTTTGTATTTGTCCGATGAATAGGTTCCCCTCAGGGTATTGGCAATGGACCAGATGTGATCTACTTCGGCGCTTACATTGATTGAGGCGTCATCGTACATGACCTCAATTTTTTTCCGTTTTGCCATTGATACTTTCTTCTCTCCCCCGAATGGTACATAAGATATTTTATACTGCTTAAGAATTTACCACAATGGCGCACGAAAGGAAGAAGGATAAAACCGGGGGAAACGTCCCGGCTGGTCTCTGACACCATTTTCAGGCAAGCGGGGCTTCTTGCGGCCGCGGCCGATTGGGGGGTAGGCGGAATAAAAACGCTTCACGTTTTTATTTTCGGACTTTGGGGCGTTGCCCCAAAGTCCACAACCGCTGAGGTTGGCGTTTTTGTGGAGCCGAGGGGGGGCCAGAGGGGCCAAAAACGCGTAAGCGTTTTTGGCTTTGGGGGTTTGGGGCAGGCCCCAAACCCCGCTACGGGCGGATTGGCCGTGGTAGCGGGCCCCCCCTTCTAAATGGTGCCAGGCACCACCGTTGCCCTTGACTTGCCGCTTCCAATGCCGGAAAATAAAAAAATAGCGAGGAGGTAAGCAGGCCAATGAGTATTATTGAATATGTGCATGCCCGGGAGATTCTGGATTCCCGGGGGAATCCCACTATCGAAGTGGATGTGGGACTGGAAGATGGTACCCTGGCGCGGGCGGCGGTGCCTTCGGGGGCTTCTACCGGCGACTATGAGGCGGTGGAACTGCGGGACGGCGACAAGAGCCGCTACCTGGGCAAGGGTGTTCTGAAGGCGGTGGACAATGTGAACAACATTATCGCACCGGAACTGGAGGGTCTGGATTCCCAGGACCAGGTTGATATTGACCGCACGATGATCGAGCTGGACGGGACGGAAAACAAGGCTAACCTGGGGGCCAACGCCATTCTGGGGGTTTCCATGGCCAATGCCCGGGCCGCGGCAGACTACCTGGACATTCCCCTTTACAAACATCTGGGGACCTTCCATTCCAATCTGCTCCCCGTTCCTATGGCGAATATCATCAACGGGGGCAAACATTCGGACAACAAGATCGACTTTCAGGAATTCATGGTTATGCCGGTGGGGGCCGATTCTGTCCGGGAAGCGGTTCGCTGGACTGCAGAGGTTTTCCACAATCTGAAAAAGCTGCTCCACGACGCGGGTAAAAACACGGCGGTGGGCGACGAGGGCGGCTTTGCCCCGGACATCGGCAATGAGGAAGCTCTGGAATATATCATGAAGGCTATCGAGAAGGCGGGCTACCAGCCCGGCGAGCAGATTGCCATTGCCCTGGACTGCGCCAGTTCTGAGCTGTACGGCGAGGGGGGCAAGAAGGGTTACAA
>JAISCO010000042.1 GCA_031265535.1 Spirochaetaceae bacterium
GCGAACAGCCCGGTACCGGCACCCAGTTCGAGAACGACCAGGCATGTGGGCAGAGCGTTGTGGCGTTTACGGCAGCAGGTATAGAAAGTGACGGCGGCGGCCTCGCTGGCCAGGCCATCGTTGTTAATCACGAAGGGAACTTCGCTACGCGCGAAGGCGTCTACTCCCATTCCTCGCCAGTAGATATTGGCGAGTTCCCATTCCAGACTTTCCGAAAGAGGACGGAATTCCTGCAATACCGTCGACCGTATCGAGATTTTCTCCAAACTGCCGGAGATGTCGCCCGAACCTTCACTCAGAGGGACGCGCCGAAAAAAATGGTGATAGTCGCAATAATCATTGACAAAGGCGTGAGAAGCGGCATGCTAAAAATACAGAATTCTCCGATTCCGAATCTTCGCTAAAAAAGCTGAATTATTCATACAGTTATCGTGTATTCGCCTATTTATAGTGCACCACTCTCAATTTCGAAACTTGCTCGTGGTGTAAATCAATGAATTTTGCGACTATCACCAAAAATAATGGTCAATCAAATATATGCGGATTTGTTGAGAGAGTATCGGAGCCCTGAATTCGGCGAGGCTATAACAGCCCTGATTGATTTTTATATTGATGACTGCGGCAGGGATGTTTCACGCATAACCGATAAATATATAAAAAGACATAATAATGAAAAAAAGGATATGAAAAACTCGCTTCATTTCAAGCGCCGTCTGTTATGGCAATTTTATTGGGATCTCTCTCGGTTACGGTACGAATATAACTTTCCTTGTATATGCGCATTAAAGCATCGACTGAAGAAAAATTTCACAAAGCGTGAATCTGAAGTGCTGAGGTTGTTATACCACACGGTAGATGGTGCGAAAGGCTGTTTTGATGATATTAGTGATGTCGCCGAACCAAAGCGGCATATCGGCAAAACCGAAATATCTATCTATCGGCTATACCAAGAATCAAAGAGATGGAAGTGATGTTGCAGGAACAAGGTAACAGACAAGCAGAGCCTGTCTGTTATCTTAAATCGTAAACCGCGGGGAAAACCCCGTGAATATAATACTTTTAGGAGAAAAATATGAAGACAATATGGATGAGCCTTGCGGGGCTCGGTATGGCGCTGTTAATCGTAACGGCGGGCGGGTGCGCGGCATCCCCCACCGCGGGGGATTCGTCCACGGCGCGGCAGGCGGCAGGGGCGGATGTCAAATGGGACGATGACAGCGCCGGTTACCTGACGGTCAACAACAATGTGAACGACCCGCTCATTCTTTTTGCGGGGACCATCAACAACCGCAACATCATAGGCGGTATTCATGCGGGAGCAACCCGGCGGATTGATTTTTTTGACGCGGTGTCCGATTACAGCGGTTCCTTCCTTCTGCGGGCGGTCAAGGAAAGCGCCTACCGCAGCAAAGGTTCCAGCCTGGGCAGTGATGATATTATCTTCGCCGGCATTGTGGCCTACAACAAGAACGACCCCCGTCCAATACAGGTGGATATTAACAGGGTATTGGGCGGCGACGCCTGTATCATCATTCAAAATGATACAAGCATGGCCCTGCAAATCCGGGTTGACCGGCCCGACGGCCCCACCCTGACCACCCTGGCTCCGCTGGAACGGAACAAGCGGGTCTACATGGATTTTAACCCGGACGGCTATTTCTTCTTTCCGGTGTATCAATACTATGACCGGGCCAGCATGGGTATCCGCAGCGTTACCGCCAAAAACCTTGCCGACGGCATTTCCATGATGCCCGAAATTCCCCGACCCGGCCGGGATATTCCGGTAATCAACTTCGATTCCAACCCCGCCGGTCTCTTTTCCCCCTTCGCGACACTCATCGTTACCAACGAAACAAACCGGGGCGGTTATCTATTGCAGGGTTCCAGCAGAAAGACCAACAAGAACGGCACCACCATGGTTAATCCCGGTTCAGAGACCTACGAGTTAAATCTGGAAAAACAGGAACGTCTTTTGATTGGCGGTATGTTTTTTGACGTCAACCTTGGACAGGCAAACAATATACCCATACCGGAATACGATTACCGGTCGGGCTTTAACTACCAGGTGCGGATTCGACAGGGGCAGCCGGCTTCAATAACCCAACTCAATAAGTCCGATACCGATGATTTTGTAATCACTCTGGTAAATGAACGCTAGCTTTTCGGGGAGGGGGCAAAAAGCCCGCCTCCTTGCCGTGCCGGTCTTTGCCGCGCTTATCCTGTTCTTATCGGCGGACGACACAGGCATTATCTTTGTCAATAAAACACGCTGGCCGGTTCACATTGTCGCCGGTTCGGGGCGTGTTGATGTGTGCGATATAGAACCTTTCGGCCAGGCCGAAGTAAAAAACCTGCCGTTCCGCAATGAATCCTATTATCCCCTGTACGATATTGCCCTTACCGGCGCTTTTTCTCTAAAGCATCTCCGCCCGGCGGCCCCGGATTTTTACTTCCAGATTGACGGAAGCCGGAAAAACCAGCGCATTGAAGTTACCGCGCCCGATAGCTTTAACGATACCAGGGCATATATCATCATGAGCAACGGCTCAAAGTCAGGTGGGATTTCTCTTTCCCGCAACGATTCTCTAAACAGGATGAGCACCGAAGAAGCAAAGACTATAGCAGACGCCGGTGAAACCGCCGTCTACGCGGTGAACCCCGGAGAGATACGCTCCTTTACGGTACATCCCCAAAACACATCAAGCGGTTCAATGGTGTTCCGGCGGGGCTTTGTGTACCATTTTTTGTTTGACGGCGCGTCGATTACCGTCCTGGATATACGGCCGCTCGCCGGGGCCGGAGAAAACGGATGGAGAAAAAGTATTCCGGGCGCCGATACCGCCCTGCAAATAGTCAGGAATAACGATGGCATTGCGGCCCTTGCGTCAAACACGGGCAGCGGAATTGAACTGTATACTATTTTGTCAGGCGGCGAAACAACGGCGGTTTCGCGGGTAAAGCTGCCTGATTTTAGCGTTACCGCGGCGGTCAAAACAAGCGGCGGGGCTTCTCTCATTTTTGCCGGATATGTTCAGAACGGCGCGTGGTATACCCCGGTTCTTCAACGATTGTCTGAAAACGGTGCGTCCGCCGCGGGACTGGAACCGTCCCGCCTGGGGGACCGGCTTTCCGCGTATTTTCTCACCCTGGCGGAGGACGGCGGCGGGGCCGTGCTTGCCGCGGGCGGCGCGGACAGCGGCGTAAACAGCGCCGGTTCTTACCAGGCTTATGTCCGTGTTGTTAAAGAAAGCGCCGCCGGTTTTACGCCCCTTTGGGAACTGGGGCCCGGCGATTTTAACGCGGCGGCACAGGGCGGCGCCAAATTCGGCGCCATATTTGGCGCCATATTTGGCGAGGTAAGCGCCGCCGCCTTCGACAAAGCCGGGGGCGTATGGGTCATTGCCGGAAAGAACATTGAATTTGACGCCATGCGAAACCCGGTCACCAGTTCTTATGTCGCCCGCATAGACAGTAACGGCAGCATACTACGGGTAAACGCCTCCTACAAGGGCTTGCTTTTTAACAGGATATTTATTGATGAAGCGGGCGGCTGCTATCTTGCGGGGGAAGAAGAAAGCTTCAATGCGAGTTATGCGGCGGCGCTTAAACTGTCCCCGGATGGGACGGAAATATGGCGCTGTAGAACCCGGCCCGGGTCGGATTCTTTTTATCAGGACGGTCTTTTGGACATTGAGAACGGGCAGCTTGTCCTTGCCGGGACTATGGGCGCAAAGGATTCCGCCGGAAGCGCCGGAACGCCTTTTATCGAGGGTATAAGCGCCTCAACCGGGGAACTGCTTTGGCGGGAACCTTTAACCGATTCCCGGTTCCGGGAAATTGCCCTTGTTACCGGTATAGAAAAAGCCCCGTTATACGGCTTTATTCTTGCCCTTTCCGGTCTTAAGGACGGCTATTTTTCGCCGCCCTTTATGCTTGCCCGTTTAAATGCCCGCGGCAAATTCTGAGGAGTAATCATTAACACTACGTGTTAATGTCCGATTAAATTAAACGGCGATTCCGCCGCTCGTTACAGGAGTAATCATTAACACTACGTGTTAATGTCCGATTAAACTAAGCGGCGATTCCGCCGCTCGTTACAGGAGTGTAAAATGAGAAAATCTGTTTTTTTTATCCTGCCGGTGTTTCTGGTATGCGCGAATGTTTTTTCCCAGGACATGGACGCCGCGATAAAAAAAGCGGTGGACGAACTGGTTGTCCGCTTGAACGCGCCCATGAATGTTAATGTCGGTCTTATAAGCATAGCTGAAACCAGTATGCCCACGGCCTTTTCCCGTTATCTGCACACGAAAATAAAGTCCTTTGCCGCCGGTAACAGTATGTACCGGGTTGTGGAGGATCCGGGCGCAGCCCGCGGGGTGAACCGGGTCCGCCCCGGCAATGAGGGAGGCGGGGAATTAACCGGCGTTTATCACAAAATCGGTCCAAATGTTGAGGTAACCCTCTATCTGAAACCTCTTTCAGGCGGCGCTGTCATATCGTCAAGCAGTTTTAGTGTTCCCGCCCAGTATTTGGAAAAGATGGAACTGGCGATTTTGCCGGCCAACAATGCTACGGAAATTCAGGCGCGGGAAAAGGAAACTATCTTTACCGCTCTGCCGGAGGCGGACAATTTCCGTATTGAAGCCTGGATGGATTCCCCAAGCGGAACTTACTATGAAGGCGATGTTATGACCGTTTGTTTTGTTTCCGACAGAAGCTGTTATTACAAGATCTACTATATCAACACCCTGGGCAGAATGACCTTGATTTATCCCACCCGGCAGAGCGCCGGCAATTTTCTGCGGGCAAATACCGTCAAAGAGATGAAATTCAACTGCATCCCGCCCTACGGAAACGAAACTTTTCTGCTTATGGCAAGCGAAGATCCCTTTGACATTGACAATGCTGAATTTGAGGGAGTCGAAGCAACCGCCGCCGCCATAGAACGGGCGATCCGGGGTCTGCAATACCAGGGCCAACGATCCGCCGGTCCCGCCGCGCCGGTAACTACGGCCCGTTTTTCGTACACGATCCTTCCGCCGGCTCGCTAGTGTTCATACATGATTGTAACAGTGGATGAGCTTGTTCCAAAACTGAAGTTTTGGAACAGTTTTGATACATGAAGAATTTTATGAACCGCGAAGTCAAAGAAGTCGAATAAGTTTTTAAGAAACCTCCTCTTTCTCTTTCCTTCTTCGACTTTTTCGACTTTGAGGTAAAATATTCTTCTTCCGGTCTCCAGGCCGTTACCCACAGTTTGAAAGATGGCAAAACGCTAACGCGGAGCGTATGAGAACCCGCTGGCGGGCGGAGCGCATGTGCCTCCATGGCAAATGGCGGGGGTAGCGGAAAAGCATTTTTGTGAAGCAAAAATCTTTGGAGCGCAGGGGGCGCGGCAAAGAAGGCTACGGTTTGCGATGTTGTATGGAAACAGCCCCCCCCCCCCCCTGAATTGAAAAATTAGCCGCAAATTGCGCCATAAATGTCGATGCGAATTAACACAAATTACCAGATTAAAAGTAAAACCTCGAAGGTAGCTACCTAAGTGAACGCCTCTCCGCCGCCAACGGCGCAAACAAGTTTGCGGCGGCGGCAAAACGCTAACGCGGAGCGTATGAGAACCCGCTGGCGGGCGGAGCGCATGTGCCTCCATGGCAAATGGGGGTTAACTATTTTTTGGGAGGGTGATAAAATAATTGGCAAATGAGGTTGGTCTAAAACTTCAGATTTGGGAAGACAAGCTCAATCAGTAAGCAGAACCGCGAATATTTGAAAAGGGGGACAGAATGAAAAAATTTTGTACAGGTTTAATTTTGGCGTTTGTCGCGCTGCAATTATCTTTCGCCAATGGAAACAAACAGGCGGACGGCACTATACTTATCGGCATTTCAAAAATACTCCAACACCCGGCGCTGGACGCCTGTGAGCAGGGGATCAAAGACGCGATTGCGGCCCGCGGAGTAAACGCCGTGTACGATTCGCAGAACGCGAACAATGATCTGAGCACCGCCGCTCAAATTGCCAATAAATTCAACAGTGAAAAAGCAGCGGTTGCCGTCGGCATAGCAACTCCCGCGGCTCAAGCTTTGGCAAACGCGTTAAAAACCATACCCGTTGTGTTTACCGCCGTTACCGACCCGGTTGCCGCCGGGCTTGTCGCCACTGTCGCGCATGGTGAAAACAACGTAACCGGCGCGTCTGACGCGATCCCTACCGCCGGGAACATCGCTTTATTTAAGGAAATTGCCGGTATAAAGATATTGGGTTACATTTACACATCCTCGGAAGCAAATTCAATTGTCGAATTGGAACTGGTAACAAAAGCCGCCGCAAACATGGGGCTTGCCCTGGTTACGCAGACTGTAAATACAACCGCCGATGTGAAGCAGGCGGCTCAGACTATAGCGGGGCGGGTGGACGGCCTCTATATGTCAACCGATAACACCGTGAATGCCGCGCTTCCCGCAGTTATAGAAGTGTTTGGGGCGGCAAAGAAACCTATATTTATAGGCGACGCAAGCGGCGCGAAAGACGGCGGCTGTATGATAGCGTCCGGCTCAAACTATTACAAGCTGGGGATTTCTACGGGTAACATAGTTGTAGACATACTGCAAGGCAAAAAGCCTTCCGAAATACCGGTAAAATTCGCGACAGAACCTTCGGAACTGGATTTTCTAATAGACCTTGACGCCGCCAAAAACTGCGGTATCGTTATACCGCAAAAATATATTGACCAAGCTACGATGATATTTGAAAACGGAAGGCTTACTGAAAAATAGAGTATGAGTACATTTGTGTGGGGGGGGGGGGGGACATTTCCATAAGCGTGCGTTTTGGGAAATGCCCGAATGAAGCTCCCCGCCTAAAAAGAAAATTTATTAACAGCGGCGTCTTGACCCCGCTGTGAAAAAAAGCGGTTTATTATCAATCAGAACCGCGAATATTTGAAAAGGAGGACAAAATGAAAAAATTTTGTACCGGTTTAGTTTTAACGTTTGTCGCGCTGCAATTATCTTTCGCCAATGGCGGCAAACAGGCTGATGTCTCTGGCGGTTCTGTACACATAGGCATCTCGAAGATACTCCAGCATCCATCGCTGGATGCCTGCGAACAGGGAGTTAAAGACGCGATTGCGACCCGTGGAATAAACGCGGTCTACGATTCGCAGAACGCGAACGGCGACCTAAGCACCGCGTCTCAAATTGCCAATAAATTCAACAGCGAAAAAGTAGCGGTTGCCGTCGGTATAGCGACTCCCGCGGCCCAGGCTTTGGCAAACGCGTTAAAAACCATCCCCGTTGTGTTTACCGCCGTTACCGACCCGGTCGCCGCCGGGCTTGTCGTTACTGTCGCGCATGGTGAAAACAATGTAACCGGCGCGTCTGACGCGATCCCCACCGCCGAGAACATCGCTTTGTTTAAGGAAATTGCCGGCTTAAAGACTTTGGGCTATATTTACACATCCTCGGAGGCAAACTCAATTGTCGAACTGGAACTTGTAACAAAGGCTGCCGCGGACACGGGGCTTACACTGGTTACGCAGACTGTAAATACAACCGCCGATGTAAAGCAGGCGGCTCAGACGATAGCGGGACGGGTGGACGGCATCTACATGTCAACCGATAACACCGTGTTTACCGCGCTCCCTGCCATTATAGAAGTGTTTAGGGCGGCCAAAAAACCCATATTCGCGGGCGCTGCGGACGGCGCGAAAGACGGCGGCTGTATGATAGCGTCCGGTTCAAACTATTACAAGCTGGGGCTTTCTACAGGTAACATCGTTGCCGACATACTGCAAGGTAAAAAACCCTCCGAAATACCGGTAAAATTCGCCACTGAACCTTCGGAACTGGATTTTTTAATCGACCTTGACGCCGCCAAAAATTGTGGTATCGTTATACCGCAAAAATATATCGACCAAGCTACGATGATATTTGAAAACGGAAAACTTACTGAAAAATAGCCTCGTAGAAGAGCGAAGCGCTGTTAAAGTCAGCTTTTAGCAGCAATTCTTTGATTCAATTAAAAGGGGGAAAAGTCCCCCTCGTTACAGCCCCAATGCCTTGCCTCCGGCAAGGCATTGGGGCTTCCACTACCCCCTTTGCGGGGACACCCCGCAACGCCCCGTCCGTAGAGCGCTTAACTTGACCCACAGAATTGTTTAACCGCTAAGTCGAAGAAGTCGAATAAGTTTTCATTCAAATTGCTCAAAACTTGAGCCGTTTTAGCCATTCTTTGTTGGCAATTTAGCGCCTCCGCCCCTTTTTTTCCTTCCTTCTTTACTTTTTCGACTTTGCGGTAAAATATTCTTCTTTCGGTCTTGAGACCGCTACCTATAGTTTGAAAGATGTCAAAACGCTAACGCAGAGCGCATGTAAACCCACTGGTGGGGCATGTAAACCCGCTGGCGGGTTAGAGGGCGCGGGACAGGTCGGAGTCGGGGTGGTTACCGCAGCGGCGATAATCATCAAAATCAATCTCCAAACCATATTTACGGCGAATAGCCTGCAAACCGGCGGAAAGCGCGGCATAGTATTCAAGCGGCGCATTTTTTTCACCGCCGAGAGGCGAACCCTTGCGCGGAACCCAAACCATATTCACCGTGCTGACGCCATGCGCCGCCAACTCGTCCGCCTCGGCCAGAACCGCGTCAAGCGCCTCGTCCATACCCTTAAACCCAAAAGGCTGTACCAGTTCAACGCCGCTTACAATGCCTGTGTTTACGCGGCTTGGCCCAAAAATGTCAACCGCGTCTATAAGCCGCCGTTTCCATTCCTTGTAGCCTATCCACTTTGTTTTTCCCGGACATATTTTAGCAAACAAATCCTCGTTTAACACCTCAATATCCATTGTAACACTTGAAATACAAGTTGTATCGTACAGGCGCTTTAACTGATCCTTTGTTAACGCGGTGCACAACAACTGTGACGGAATTTTTTTTGCGCTAAAATTTTCGCCGACAGCCTTTAGAATTTCAATATAAAAATCAACTTCGCGGTCGAACGGTTTTTCGCCGTGAAAGTCCGATCCTGATGTAAGAAAAACAGCCGTAAAGCGCCCCGCCTCCTTCAACGCCTCGCGCACAGTTTCAAAAACATCCCGCGGATCAAGACGGGTTTGCATTTCGATCTCCTCGCGCTGCTGCTTAAGATTATTCACAATATCACAAAAACCACAGCCGCCGCCGCCGGCCTCGCTCCAAAAATGACAAAATCTATTCGGTGTAATATACAAACGCTGCGGACGCGCCCCGATAACATTCTGCATCAACACACCATTGGACGTGCGCTTGCCGTAATAATCCGGCTTATCCCAATAAAAAATTTCATCAAGCGGCTTTCCGTTGTCCGTTACCATCAACTTGCCGTCAATAAGATCAACAATGTATGGATCGCTTTCCAGCGGCGTGGGCGTTGTCAGCACGGAAGTGCCGTCCCTAAGCGTAAACGCTTCGGGACGGTGCAGCAGCCTGCCGTCCCGCGTTCCAAAAATATGCGTACCGCCGGTTTGGTGACGAGCCGGATCGAGCGCGCTTAACGCATTCTCCGTATAGAAAACACCGCGCCTGTGCAAATCAATTTTTAACAGAATAGAACGGGGAAACTTTGGATACTTGGCGGCAACTTCATCAAATGTAAGAGCGCGCTCACCATTTTTTTTGTTAATATTTTTACGCATTACGCTTCCTTTTTCAAACGATCAAGATGAATAAAATACGGCCGCCTCTCCGATTCTTCGGCGATACGCTTTTGTAAAGATTGTTCAACGATTTCCTCCGGCTTTAATACCCAAACCGTCGATAAATCAATACCGTATTTTTCCGCCGCTTCACGGTAAAAAACCTGAAAATCTTTACCCGAAACAATGGCGCGGACAGGCCGCGCCGTAATAGAAAAACTCTTTTTGTCGGGAGTAATTATCAGCACGGAAACTTTTTTATCAAACCACAAAGATCGCGTCATATAACGATTCGTCTTTGACGATTCAATAAATTCAAAATATAAAATATTCCCGCCAGCGCTGCGCAAAGAATCCTTTGCCGCAGGATGAGGACAGCCCTCATCATCTGCGCAACAAAGAATCTTTGTACAATTTACATCATTTAACAATGTTAAAACTTCAGTTAAAATTTCATTCCCCATCTTACAACAGTCCTATTTTCAATAAATTTAAAAACCATATCCACCAAAACACCGATGATGATAACGGTTAAAAGCCCCGCAAATACCAAATCTATATCAAGCTGATTCTTTTTTTCGTATATGAACCAGCCAAGGCCGCCCCTGCCGGAACTCACGCCGAAAACCAATTCCGCCGCGATAAGCGTCCGCCACGAAAAGGCCCAGCCGACCTTCAAGCCTGTTAAAATATGCGCAAAGGCAGCCGGAATCAGAATCTTAAAAACAAAAGCAAGCCCGCGCAAACCATAATTTTTACCGACCATGCGCAGCGTGCTGCTTACACTCAGGAAACCGGAATGTACATTCAGCGCGACCGGCCATGTTACCGCGTGAACAATTACAAAAATTATGCTTGGATACCCAAGTCCGAACCACAGCAGAGCCAGCGGCAGTAACGCGATAGCCGGCAGAGGATTGAACATAGCGGTCAAAAGTTCCAGAAAATCTGTTCCAAAGCGTGTGGTAATAGCGAACACCGTTAAAACGCCGGCCGCCAAAATACCCAAAAAATACGCGATAACTATAACCCGCAGCGACACCGCGGCGCGTTCAAGCAATTCGCCATTTTTCAAAACTTTGAAAAACCCTTTTACAACACTGCTTAACGCTGGAAACATCAGCGGGTTATTCAGATTAACCGCGTATATCTGCCATAGGGACGCAATCACCGCTAAAATAAATAATTTTCGCAGCGCGGAAATATCGTAAAGTTTTTCAAACAGACCCAATTTATTATTTTCTATTTTTTCCATTGACGTTTTCTTCATTGGCGCGACCTTCAAATTACATAAACTTCAAATAACATACTTTTCAAATTACATACTCCAATTTGTCTTTGAAAAGAATGTACGATATTTTTTCTTTAAGCGCGGCATATTCAGGGTTTGCGCGTGAATCCAACTTTGACCAGTCCACCGTCATTTCTTTTTCCACGCGGCCCGGGTGGGGCGACAGCAGCACGATCCGCGAACCAAGAATAATAGCTTCGTCAATTGAATGAGTCACAAAGATAAGCGTAAACTGAGTTTCCGCCCAAAGCCGCAAAAGCTCTTCCTGCATTTCCTGCCGTGTCAGCGCGTCAAGAGACGCAAACGGTTCGTCCATTAAAATGACTTTTGACCTTAACGCAAGACAACGCGCTATAGCCGCGCGCTGCTTCATCCCGCCCGACAAAGCGTGCGGGTATGCGTCTTCAAACCGGCTAAGATTCACTTTTTTCAGCAAAATACGCGCCTCGTCCACAGCTTCCCGCCTCTTTACCCGCCGGGTTTCCATGATAGCAAAGACAATGTTTTCAAGCGCGGTTTTCCACGGAAGAAGCTGGTCAAACTCCTGAAACACAAACGCCCTGTCCGCGCCCGGCCTTTTGACCGCTTCCCCGTTTAACGTGATCACACCGTCGGCGGGGCGCAGAAAACCGCCCACCGCCTTAAGAATCGTCGATTTTCCACAGCCGGAAGGCCCCAGCAGAATCAACCTGTCCGATTTTTCAACCTGAAAACAGACATCCTCCACCGCGGTAACGACAGTTTCCCGCGTCTTATACCGGAGCGTCAGATCGCGCACGTCCAGAAACGCCATTATTTTGTATCAAGCGCTATCGGAAAAAATAATTCGTCCTGAACGGGCTTCCGGCTTATCGCGCCGGTATCGTACAGAAAATCGCTAAAAAACGTTACGTTAAGCGGCTTTGTCGTGTACGTAATCTCGTCCCGGCTTATTATTTGCAGAACAAGCTCCAACGGTTCGTTCGATTTTGTAACTTCAAGATAGAGCCGCGCCGCTTCGCGTTTGTTGGCGGCAATCCACGCGTCCGCCTCGTTCAACGACTTTAGTATCACGGCGGACAGTTTGGGATTATTGTTGTAAAAATCCGCCGTGGTCGAAACAAGATTTGTCGAGTGGCGCGCCCCAAAAACACCGTAAGAATCAAAAACAAAGTGAATCCCGCTGGTTTGCTGTTCCAGCGACGCGTAAGGCTCATTTGTAAAATGAGCCGTAATCTCCGACTTGCCGGACGTAAGCGCGACAAGCGCGTCCGGGTGGGACAGCGCGACAGTCAAATGGTCGATTTTGTCGTAATTGTCCTTGCCGAACTCTTTAGCCGCGGCAACCTGCAAAACAAGCGCCTGAATCGAAACCTTCACGGACGGCACGGCAATTTTATCCTTTTCGGTAAGGTCCGCCAGCTTGTAAACGGCGGGATTCGAAGTGTTTAATATCAATGGAGACTGGTCAAGTGTCCCCAAGGACTTTACATTGCCGTTAGTCTTGTCCCAAAGCCGCACAAAAGGCGCTATCCCGCCCGATATAAGGTCAACACTGCCGGAAAGCAGCGCGTCATTTGCGGTAGCGCCGCCGCCAAACGTTACCCATTCGACGGTAATATCGCCCAAACCGGCTTCTTTCGCGTTCTTTTCGATCAATTTTTGCCCTTCCAGCACGATCAACGGCAGATAATTTACGCCGTACTGCTTGCTTATGCGAAGCCGCGATTGCTCGCTCCCCGCCTCCGTCTTAGCCTTCTGCCCATTCGCATACAGACTCCCGGCGCCAATCACCACCGCCACACAAAAAATCACTAGTTTTTTCATCGCATCCTCCTAATAAAATGCTTTGCATTAAGTTTATAAATACGATTGTATTACTAGGAAATAAAAATGTCAAGAGATAGTCCCATTTCCGGATGGAAAAATTATTGGACAATGGGACAATGCACTGCCTTGACACCTCTCCTCTTTTTTTCCATGATATTCCGGGTATGGATGGATGCCGTATGATACGCCGTTACCTGGAAAGCCTGACTACCCGGGAATTGGCGGCCCTGGCGGATAAGGCGGGCATTGATATTCCCCCGGAACTGGACCGTATTTTTATCATTGAAGCAATATTGGAAGCGGAAAA
>JAISCO010000044.1 GCA_031265535.1 Spirochaetaceae bacterium
ACCGTAGGTTCGCAATCGCAAAGAAAACCATATTCTTTGTGTCCTTTGCGTAATCTTGGCGATCTTTGCGGTAAATTCTTCATTTGCTTATCCCGCTTTTTAGCCCAATCAACCTACTAGCGCTTATCCTGAGTTTATTCGTTCATTTTTAAAAGAATCTCGATTATCTGGTAGATAAGTTCCTGATGCTTGGGGGAAAGCTCCTTAAACAGACTGACCAGCCTGGTAAATTTTTCACCGGGGTTTTGGCTGAACATTTCTCCCTCTCCGGTAAGGAGCCAGCTTTCATTCACGGCGAATTCCGAAACAATGAGCTTGATAAGCCGCCCGTTCACTTCCCGCGAATTCGTCTCTACACTGGCGATATAGCTGTGCGAAAGGGATAAAACCGATGAAAAAGTCCTCTGGGACAGTTTCAGGGTCTCCCGAATCCGCTTTATCCGCTGGTTAATCGATTCCGCCATAGTTTAACTATACTTCAAAACGATGTTTTTGTAATGAACCTCCCCAAAAGAAGGATTAGACTCCATCAGGAAAGGGACAAACCATCAACCGCCTGCTTTTTCTATCGGCCTTTAAGACGGTTCATTTTTTCTAAATTTTTCCTCCTGTCCACTTGACATGGTTCTAAAATACTCATAAAATAATTACATTGTAACCTTAAAAAGAGGGGTTTATGACAGAAGAAGCCAAAATAGCGCGTCTGTGGACGGGTTTTCGGCGGCTCTCTGAACAAGATAAAACACTGGTCCTAAAATTTGCCGGTTTCATACCCCGAAAGGTGAAACCCGGCAAGGGACGGGAGCCGGAAAAGAACCCGAAACCGGGAACAGATGAAAAAAGCCTGCCAGGGTTAGAGGAGGATCTATGAAGTGGAAATAAACAAGATTTTTTTGCGGGACTGATGGTACTGGAGTACGCATCTATGATGTTAAGAGTCATAAAATCCGATATTTCCGGAAAACGACGATATTCGTACCGCTATAAGGAAATATGACATCTGAAAATTTTCAAAAGCCAGAGGAGGAAAAAATGGCAAAGCAATTGTTTTGGCGGTTTGGTTTATTGGTTTTGTTGTTTGCGTTTGGTGTGTTTTCACTCAATGCTCAAACGGCAATGCCGTTAAATGAATCGATTGATAAAGCGCAGCAGGATATTGAAAACAAGCTGCCGGCAGGGGCAAAAATTGTTGTACTCAATTTTACCGCACCATCCGAACGATTTTCAAATTATGTGCTTGAAGAACTAACGGCACGGCTGGTAAACAGCGGAAAACTAATGGTTGTGGACCGGCAAAATCTTGATCTAATCCAACAAGAAATGAATTTTCAGTATTCTGGTGAAGTCAGTGATGATTCCATGCAATCAATAGGTCAAAAACTCGGGGCGCAATCAATAGTGTCAGGGGCACTCTCGGAAGTTAGCGGAGAGTATAGATTGCGGTTTAGAACAATATCGGTAGAAACAGCCGCTATTGAAGTATTAACCAATGCGACAGTGAGAAATGACCGGCAAATCAGCAGCTTGTTCACATCCGAATCCAATATCGGATTAACATGGACAACTGGTGAAAAGTGGGGGAAAGGCGCAGTAAATATGGTATTTGGGGTGGGGTCATTTACCATGAAAGACTGGCTTGGCGGCTCAATTGTCGCGGGAGGAGAATTGGCCGGAGCGATACTGCTCATTGTGGGTATAACATACCACGAGGATTCCAGCACAAGCTCTTCTGATGGAAGTTATTCGACTTCGGAAACAAACGGTAATGCTTTTGCTGCTATAGGCGGAATCGCATTAACAGCCGGAAGCATCATATTTGGATATGTTCGTCCTTTCTCATACGATAAATCTCTGGCCAAAAAGAACGGACTGGCATTCAATCCGGAAAATATTAATATAGCATTAGGCCCTGATAAAGGCGGTATGGCTGTACAAATGTCATATAAAATGAGTTTTTAAAAAAACTCCCTAAAATCCGTGGCCGCTCTGACGTCAGGGATTGGAAGGATGTGAATCAGTCATGGGGCAGGGGCTTCGCCAGCTCCGCCCCAGTGAAGCACGCGAGCGTATCCTGTCCCATAAGACCGCAACCCTCCCCTGCCCGCTTGCGCCTGATTAAACGCATACGTCCAATTTGACCCACAGGTGTATCAGCGGAAGGGATTTCCCTTCAGCTTTTACGGAGCATGGTCCAAAATGACAGATACCATAGTAAACATGAATAGAGCCGTTCAGAAACTGAAGTTTCCGAACAACTCTATTCACCAAATACCGGTGTTAAAATATTTACCAGCTTCCATGAAATATTTGCGTCAAGTAATATTTTCATACTATATTAGAGTTGTTTAGAAACTTCAGTTTCTGAACAACAACCACTTAAAAAACTGCAAAATGCCATGCATTTTGCGAGACTTGTGAAATAACCAACCGGGTTATTGAACAAGTCCATTATGTTGTTACCAAAACCCTTACAATTTCTTCACGATTCGCGGCAAAAGCCAGTGCGGCTTTTATGTGGATTTCTTGTAATTGGGGATAGTCGTCCAGTATTTCAGGAACCGGTATTCCTTCCGATAACCATTGTAAAATATCCCCCACAGTTATTCTTGTACCTCGTATACAAGGTTTTCCAAAACGGATTCGTGGATCGATTACAATATATTTCGAAAGTTCTTCATGTCCCATGCTTTTATTATATTGTTGTATGTTTCACCTTGTCAATAACGATAGTCCGCAAGTATTTTTCCCCAGGGGGGCAGCGGAAGACTTGCTCCGGGCCAGAGGCCCTCCGCAAGTCTTTAAGGAGTTTTGCAAAGCAAAACTCCACGTATAAGGGGGCAAGGCTGGAGCGCGGGGGGGCCAGAGTAA
>JAISCO010000112.1 GCA_031265535.1 Spirochaetaceae bacterium
AAAAAATTCTGCGCGGCGGTATGTATGTGCCGGACAGGTACAGGAAATGTGTGGAGAATGACGACTGTGATTATTATGATTCCGATAAACTTTCGATCTCGGAATACTGGCTTTGCCGCCTGGTAAGTTTTGGCATGGAATTGGAGGCTTGCGCGGAGCTTATGAAAATTACTTTGGCTACGGCGCGGTTCTACAAGGCGCAAATTTATAAAAAACTGGACGTGCATAATACAAGCGCTCTTGTTGAAAAATGCTGGCAACTAGGAATTGTGAAGCCGGATGATGTTTTTCAGAAAATATTATCTGACGATGAAATAAATGCTATTCGTAAGGAAAGAAAAAATGTTTGCAAGAAACAAAACGACGATTACAAGTCTGCGTGATAAAAAAGAAGTAACGGATTATTTTAGCTGTTTGTGCGGCGGGGGCGGAAAGTTGAAAGAGGATACGGCGCTGTTTGTGCCGGTCGCTTTGGCTGTCAATAATGACAAGGCTGATGAGGCGGGTATAGTCTGGACGTTTTCAACTTTTGACCTTGACCGCTTTGATGAGCGCGTGGATCCTGACGGTTGGACGCTTGAACATTACAAAAAAAATCCTGTTGTTCAGTGGGCGCATCGTTTTGATATTCCGGCTATAGGCAGGGCGGAAAATATATTTGTCGATTCAAAAGGGCTTCACGGCTCAATTATTTTTAATTCAAAAGATTATGATGTTTTCGGCTGGTCTATCGGGGAGCGCGTGAAGGCCGGGGTACTGCGGGCGGGGTCTGTGGGTTTTCGCGTTCTTGAAATTGAATTGCCGGATAAGGCGGGGCGGTCTGACGGTACGGATTTGATATTCCGCAAACAGGAGTTATTAGAGTTTTCAATCTGCAATGTTCCGGCTAATCCGTTTGCGCTTTTACAGAGAGATTTGTTTTTACCGGACACAAAAAATGATAAAAGTGAAAATATAAAACCGCCTGATTTTTTTGGCGGGATAATTAATTAGGAATTAGGAATGAGGAATGAAGAATGAACAATTAACAATTAACAATGAGGAATGAGCAATGAAACACCTATAATTATTTTGGGTGAAGTATTTTAATTTGGGGGAGTATATGAGTAAAGAAATTATTGCGGAGATTAAGCGGAAACTTGCGGCTATGCAAAAGATTGAGGCGGCGGGGTTTGGAGACCAACAGAAGGCGGCGGATTATTTTCGGGAAAAGGAAATGTTTCTTGAAGATATTGTAAAGACGCTTGAATCTGTCGCGGAAGGGCAGGAGGCGGAAACCGAAGCGTTGAGGGCTACGGTGAAAAGTCTGCGGGATGAGATTAAGGGGCAGGCTGCTAATCCGCATGAGCTTTCGCGGCGTGAATTGAAGTACCGGCTTGGAAAGGCGATAGCGGCGGCGTGGAACGGCAATCAATCAACGCTGGCGGAATTGGCTTTTACGCCTAATTTGAAGGCGGATAACTGGACTAATCCGCGTGATATTACGTGGGGAGATAAGGGCTGGGCGGCGAGCAAGGCGGCGTTGGGTACGCCGATGGGGAACATGGCGACGAATGAACAGTATTTAATCAATCCAATTTATGAGGCGGAGATTATGCAGGACGCGGCGAAACAGTCGGTGATGATGCCGCTTGTGCGTCATCGCCCCATGCTGGGGGCTTCAATCTTTTTACCTACGCGGGACAGGGGCGGCGTTCAACTTAACTGGCTTACCGCCTACGGGCAGCAGATTAAGGGGAGTAAGCCCGCCGGGGCACAACGTGTGGAATTGAAAGCCTATACGCTGGCGGGTTTTATTCCGTGGTTTGATGAGTTTGAAGAAGATGTGTTTGTTGATTTGGGGGCGATGTTCATTGACGAATTTACCGAAGCATACGGGCAGGAGTTTGACCGGCAATGTTTGTTAGCCGATGACGACCCTTTTACCGGAGCGATGAACGCGGCGGGGGTTTCTAAGGTTATCATTCCCAGCATTACCGCTTTGACGTGGAAGGATTTTAGGGATGCTGTCTACAAGGTTCCGGCGGAGGAAAGAAAAGATTGCTGCTGGTTCTTGAACGAGACGGTATTAAATCACGCGGTCAACATTCAAGATGATTTGGGTAATCCGATTTGGCGGCGTCCCAGCGAAGCTATGCCGGGAATGTTAGACTTGTACCCATATCATGAGGTTTCGCTACTCCCGCAAATGGCGGATATTACTGTTGACACCCCGTTTGCCGTCTTTATGAACCCTAAACGTATTCAGCATGGGGACAGAAAGGGGATAGAGATTAAACGGTTTGACGCAACTACTGAAAGTATGGAGTACGGCGAATTGTTTTTGAGGTTTCGCAAGCGGGACGGTTTTCTTGTTACGCGACCGGCGGGGAATGTTGTTGTGCTTTGCACGGAAGGAGAATAACAATTAGCAATTAGCAATGAATAATTAACGATGAGCAATTAGCAGTTAAAGTGAAAACGGTGCAAGGTGCAGCCTCGCGCCGTTTTTTATTTTGTTATCTTACTTTAGGATTTCGTCAATGTGTCGTTGTTCAAAATAGTAATCAAGATTTAACAGGGGCAGGGATTTAAATAATTCGGCTTTGCTTTGATAGCCTATTTCTGAATTATCAAGGCTGTTGCATTTGACCAGATAGCCAAAAAAAGTGTCGGCGTTGTCCCATTCCAAAACGTAATAATCAATCGAGCCGTAAAAATAATGGAGTGAAATTTTTGCGTCCTCGTTTCCGTCTGTTTCGTAAAGTTTGGGGATGTTTTCCACCAAACGGTTTAATTCCCCGCTTACCGTTTCCATTATTTCGCGGCTTTTAACTGTAACGGCAAGCTGCATGGGCGGGATTAGGCGCGTGGCTTTTTCTGATAGTGTGCAGCGTTTTTTCATTTTTAGTACCTCTTAATTTTTTTTGTTCGCGCCCCATACGGGGCGCGGTAGTTGCCGTGTTAAACCGCAGTCAGTAAATCACTATCGTCCTTTTCAATTTTGTAATTGCCTTTTAATTTTCGCAGTTGGTCTAACGTGGCTTTTGTTACATAGCGGCTTTTTCTGCCGCCTGAATAGATCCACGCTTTGTGTTTGGAACTGAACCAGAAGCCTAATTCCTTTAGGTACTTATAGACGGAATAAGAATTAAAACAATAAATCCAGTAACCTATTATCTCGATTTCGCAATCAAGGTGTATGATTTGTTTTAGTATTTCCTGAAAAGGGGTTATTGTCGAATAGTCCGGTTTCTCTTCTTTATCAGCAAAATAATCGTTAAAAGAATTGGAAACAAAACAATCAAGAAATTGGTTAAACTCGTTGATGATTTCCACTGTCGCCGCCTCGCCTTCCTTGCCGGCGTGGTCGGGATGGTGTTGTTTCAGCAATTCACGATATAGTTTTTTTGCTTCCTCTATTGTTTTGCAGTTTGTAAAATATGTCATTTTGTGTTCTCCTGTTATTGGTTTTGAAAATCCCCGGCGCAAGCCGGAGATATGTTTTGTTTAAGCCGTCAATGTCAAAGACGCATAGAACTGATAATTATTGTCCAAATACCTGTACCAGATGTTTGCGATGTCCTCCAGACAAAACCATGAAAACACGTTGTACAAGTCCGTCAAGTCGCCGTATGTTCTTGACGCATCCCTAATCGCCCTTGATATATCGGAAACGGACGGCGGGCGCTGTCCGCGATAAACGCCGAATCCTTGTACCATAGTTTCAGTTTCCTTGCCGATGATTTTTGCGGCTAATTCGATGTTGCGTACGA
>JAISCO010000143.1 GCA_031265535.1 Spirochaetaceae bacterium
TTTATTATTTCATTCTTTATTTCTTCCATTGTTTCTTTTTCCAATTTATTTTCAAATGATATTTCAGTTTTATATTTTAATACAAATAATATATTTTTTGCTTCTCCGTTTATTATTGGAATTTGCAACGTTGTAAATGGATTTAATATTCCATTAACAGATATAATCGATTCAATTAATTCTTCAAAATTATTATATTGTTTTATTTCCATTTCAGGTAAATGTCCAATAAAGTCAAATAATAAATATTTGCCTTTAATATTTTGAAGATTTAATTTTTCTTTCCTACCTTCAATCGGTACTCCAGAATGTTTATGTATAACCAATGAATTATTTAAATATTCATTTGTATTGATAAATTTTGTCCATTTCCATAATTCTTCAACGGTAAATGGTTCTATATTTTGAGAAATATTTATTATTTGTTCAAATATTTTCCTTAAATTATATTCTTCCAATTGTTTTCCCACTTTTAATAGTATTAAACAAATGTTAATATATTGTCAAGTTGTTTTCCAATAATTTTTTTATTTTTACTTTCCAACCAATTTAGCCGCAATTTCGCATAACGTTCCGTAAATGCATTGCGTTTATCATACCATAATGAATGTGTAAATGCAAGGCATTCATTCCGGGAGGATGCCAGGGCAACCGCATTTACAAAAAGGCCAGGAGGATATATATGGTAATAGATGGGAAAACCCTGTCAGGGATAGCCGATCCCCGCTGTCAGAGGGGGGCTTACGGCATAAGTTCATAGATATTCTGATTATCGGCCTGTGTACCGTCCTCAGCGGGCGGAAACACTACGGGAAAGCAAAGGTCTATCCGTAAAGTAACCGGTTTTATGGATAGACACCAAATATTACATATGCCCTAAAAAGATTGGGGCATAAAAAAGCCCTTCCGGTCTGGCCGGAAGGGCGCCTTCCCCGCAAAACCGCGGTACGGTTTTGTTTAGGAGTTTCTCGAAAGAGAAACTCCGGAAACGTCTCCACAATAGCTGCACCGGCTTTATCACCCTTTATGCCGCAGATAAACTGTTCACGCGGCGGTAGAAGCCGGTACTAAAACTACTGCAGAAGCTGGAGTACCGTTTGTCCTCTCTGATTTGCCTGAGCCAGCATGGCGGTTCCCGACTGACTGAGGATCTGGTTCTTGGTATAAGTAACCATTTCGTTCGCCATGTTGGTGTCCCGGATGCGGGATTCGGAGGCTTGCAGATTTTCAGCCCCGATGTCGAGGCCGCGGACGGCATGTTCCAGGCGGTTCTGGTAGGCGCCGAGATCAGCTCTTTGTTTATTGATCTTCTTCAGCGCTTCGTCGAGGGTTCCAATGGCACGATTGGCACTGTCCGGTTCGGACAGTGAAAGAATAGAATCGTCACCCACATTACGAACTCCAAGGCCCTTGGCAGTCATGGTGCCGATAAACACTTGCTCCCGCTGATCCATGTTTGCGCCGATATGGAACCACATGGAAGCGGTAACTACATTTTCGCCGCCCATGCGGCCAAACCGTCCGGTAAGCATATTCATACCGTTGAACTGGGCGTGGGACGCAATCCGGTCTACTTCGTCAATTAAGGCGGAGACTTCAACCTGAATATACATCCGGTCTTCGGCGGTATAAATACCGTTCGCGGCCTGTACCGCCAGCTCACGGATACGCTGCATGATGTCCTGGGTTTCCTGGAGATAACCTTCCGTGGTTTGAATGAATGAAATACCATTCTGGGCATTAAAAGACGCCATGTTCAAACCCCGGATCTGGCTGCGCATCTTTTCGGAAACAGCGAGCCCTGAAGCATCATCACCGGCACGATTGATGCGTAGTCCGCTCGACAGTTTCTCCATGTTCTTGTCCAGATAGTTCTGGGTAACCTTGAGGGACCTGTCGGCAAACATTGCACTTAAGTTGTGATTAATAATCATATACACTCCTTTGGCTTTTCCGGTGCCAAATTATCCCTTTTTTTGATGACAGTAACCCTGTTCTTATGGCTGCCGTCATGGATAATTTCAGACGCCGCGGCATCCTTGCCGTGGATCTTTACGATCCCGGCCAAAAAACCCTTGATTCCGCAATCACGGGTCATTTGACCAAACAATAACACCTGACATCAACGATGCCGCGCGTTCTTGTTTTGGGAGCTTACCTTGGAAAACTCCCGGTAGAAAATGTGCCATAGAGTTTTTCCGGAAGAAAAACCCTGAACCCTCAACCCACCCGTTCCCGGAAGGGTGAGGGGGAACCTATGGTTTTAAAAACCCAGGATTCCACTCCGGACTTGCAGAACCATGGAACCCAACGGGCACACGGCTTTGATCCGGTTTCATTATAAGTATCGGGTAAATAAAAAAGAGCTTTAGTAAAATTTGAGGTGATTATTATGCCGGTTAAAAAACGTTGTGAAGAATCAGTTTTTTTCCGGGGCGTCTTCCATCAGGGCCCGTTCCAGTTGAAGCCGGGGATCACCCCTGGGACTTACGGTTTTTGCGGCGGCAATCAACCGGGGCAGGTCCCGGCCGGAACGTTCATAGAGATCCTGAAAAAAAGGGTCCTCCGCGTAGTAAAGCCGGTAGAGTTCCAGATAGGCGTTGTTTACCGTTAATTGGGGAAAACCCCGGTAGCCTTCGCCCCGGTACTGATCGTCATAGCCCGCCTCAAAGCGTTTTTTGGCGGCCAAAATAATCTCTTCCTTCCGGCGAAGTTTTTCTTCCCGGTCCATACCGCCTTGATACACCCTGTCCAGCTCCGCGATAAGCTCCCGGATAAAAGCCAGGAAGGCGGCGGTATCCGCTTCCGAATCGCCGATACGCTGATACTCCGGCGAATCCCGGCCAAAGGTCTTTTCAATATAGAGCCGGGACCCTTCGGAGCCGACAAATTCCGCCAGCTCCTCGTTAAACTGGGACTGGCTTTTCAGATATACGGTGGCGTGGAGGGTTTCGTGGATGATAAGGTCCGCCAGACGATGAACCGGATAGGTCCGCATAAAAGAATAGAGGGGGTCCTGAAACCAGCCAAGGGTACTAAAGGCGTCCACCCCCCGGACCCATACATCCAGATCCTTTTTCCG
>JAISCO010000170.1 GCA_031265535.1 Spirochaetaceae bacterium
CCTTGCCTTCCCTGTACGAGAAAGGAAAAATCAGCAAGGAACAATACCGCTCCTCCGTCGCTTCCACATACGGCTGGCTTAAACGCGCCAATACCTATAATTTGCGCGTCAAAATACAATTAGACGAATTAAAGAAAAAAGTAGGTGAATTGCCATGAATAAATTTTCAGAATTCGCGGATACCGCGTCAGCGCCGGTTATGGACGGCAGAAAGATTGCCCTGGACGATATTCTGAATAAAGAAATCGTCGTACTGCGATATAAGGTTAAAAAATCGAAGTTCACGGACGCGAAAAACCCCGAATGTTTAACCGTTCAGTTCGCTTATCCCGAAAAGGAAGCGGAACATTTTGTGTTCTTTTCAGGCTCAAGCGTTCTCATGGAACAGCTTGAAAAATACAAGGATAAAATCCCTTTTACCGCTACTATAAAAAAGATCGGAAAGTATTTTACATTTTCCTAATTTATTCAAAAAGTTTATTGGATTTGTATTCCCGAATATATTACGGTTATCATAATAATATTTTACGGAGGTTGTTATGATTTATCTTGTTAAAAAAGAAGGCCGTATTATTCCGTTTTACAGCGAAGCGGATATGAAGAAAGCGGGATTTTCCAAAGCGGAAAAAACTGTATCGGATGACGAGTTCGCCGCAAACGGCTGTTACGCGCGGCTAATCGACGGCAAAATCGTGGTAGGAAAAACCGGCGCGGAAAAACAGGTCGAACAGAACGCGCAGCGTATCGGCGCTCTGAAGCGTCAGCTTGCCGACACTGATTATATCGCCGTCAAGATTGCCGAGGGCGCGGCTTCCGCTTCCCAATACGCGGACAGGCTCGCGGAGCGTCAGGCGTGGCGGGCGGAAATACGGCAGCTGGAGTCCGCCTGATTAACATGGATAAACCGGCAGTGCCGGAAAAATAAAAGCGGGCAATAAGCCCGGCTGTTCGACCAACCGGACGAGGCGCGCAAACGCCCCCAGGCGAACCTGTTACTACCCTACCGTTGACAACGGATAGTATCAGTATCGGCTGTTTTGTCTTTAGGTTTTAGCCCGTAATACAGGAGGAGTGTGTGAAAACACCATTATCGTATTACGGCGGCAAGCAGACGCTTGCTTCCATTATTCTGGGGCTTGTCCCGGAACACCGGTTATACTGCGAGCCGTTCTTGGGCGGCGGCGCGGTATTTTTCGCTAAAGAGCCGTCCAAAGTCGAGATTGTAAACGACACCAACGGCGAGCTTATCAACTTTTACGAGGCGCTTCAACGGGATTTTTCCGCCCTCGAAAAAGAGATAGCCGTCAGCCTTCACAGCCGGAAACTCCATCATCGGGCCGAGGTTATTAACCAAAACCCCGATATGTTCGACCGGATAAAACGCGCGTGGGCGGTCTGGATGCTTGCCAATGCATCTTACGGGTGCGCTCTGGATGGCGGCTTAGGTTACGACCGCACGGGAGGCACCAGCAAGAAGCTCGACAACAAACGGGCGGGCTTCACAGTCGATTACGCGATACGGTTGCAACGGGTTCAGATTGAGTGCTGTGACGCTTTGCGCGTCATTAAAAGCCGCGATGTGCCGGACGCGTTCTTTTACATCGACCCGCCATACGTCGGCGCTGACCAGGGGCATTATGACGGTTACACGCAGGAGGACTTTGACGCGCTGTTGAAACTGCTTGAGACCATTGAAGGGAAGTTTCTTTTGAGTTCCTACCGCAACAAGACCCTGAAGGAATTTATCGAGCGTAACGGCTGGCACACAGTGGAATTGAAAATGGCGTGTACTATGACGCACGGATACAAAACGAAGCGTAAGAAGGTTGAGGTGTTGACGGCGAACTACCCGATTGCGGTAGACCTCAAGGGTTCAAAAAAACAGCTTGTAACCGAGTGAAATTAAACCGTCGCGTGCAGAAATAAACCACCCCGCAATATCACTTTGCGGGGTGGTTTATAGGGCATTTAAAGGCGGGTTTTTAGCCACGTTAAATTCCGGTTTTTAACGCAAAAACCGGCGTTACTGTTTTCCTATTTTGAATGCAAAATTTTCCGATTTTTAGCGCGGCGTTATTTTTTCCTTTTTACCTTTTCCTTGTTTACCCCCCCCCCCCCTGTGTTGTCAGCCGCTAACGTTTTTAGATTTGCGAATTTGAATTACAAAGCTAATCACAGTAAGCGCCAGCAAGATGAACTGCGGTATCAACGTTTCCAACGTGGGATATATGCCTAAAATATCGACAGACCCCATACCCGTTATGGCGGTAACCCCGATTACGTTTCCTTCCTGAAGCTCTTTAATGCCGTTCCCTGTGAATACAATGGACATTGCGAATAGCAGGACGCTTGTGCCCAAAAAGAATGGTTTAAGCGGAAGCTGTATGCTTACTACACGGATTAGTATGTATATTACAACGAGCGCCACTACACCAACGCCTAAGCCCACCCAAATCATATTGATATGAGCTTGTGTGCTGGCAAGCAATGCCTGATAAAACAGTATGGTTTCAGCGCCTTCACGAAAAACCGCCAAAAACGCGGCAAAGGCAAGAGAAAACATGCTGCCTTTGTTTATTGAAGATTGCACTTTATTTTCGATATAACCTTTCCACGCCTCCGCTTCGGCTTTAGAGACCATCCAGTTGCTCACATAGAACAGTACGAGCACCGCCACAAGCATAGTTGCGCCTTCAATTATTTCCTGATTCTGTCCGCCCGCAATACTTGTTATCTGGTTTAGTATCCACGCCATGACAACGCTTGCCCCAAGTGCGATTATAGAACCCACGTATACAGGGCGCGCGCCTTTCTTGTTACCGCTTTTGAGCAGGTACGCAAGAATAGCCCCCACGATGAGGATTGCTTCGAAGCCTTCCCTTACTATGATGAGGAGCGAACCTAGAAATACCGCGATAGCGTTGTCTTCCCTGCCGTCAAGTTGTATCGCGTCTTCTTTAAGGTACCCCGACAGGGTATCAAGCCCGGCCTTAACTTCACCGGCGGGGGCATGATTGTTTATGACTTTTTTTACGGCGCTAAACTGGTACTCTACCTGGGCCGCTCTGGCGCCGGAAATCCTGCTCATAACGATCTTTTCAAAGCCGACTTTTTCGTAAAACTGGAAGTAAGCCACGTCCACTTGTTCCTTGGCCCCCTGCGCGTCGCCCGCAATGTAGAGCGCGTTGGCCTTATCCAAAACCGCCGCCATCTCATCGGCTATTTTTGTCCATTGGCGTGTCGCTGCGGCAGGTTCCGGTTTCCCGTCAAGTCTTTCCGCGGTAACTTTTAGTAGATGCAAAAGTTCATTGTATATCCCCCGCATCTCCTGTTGATTCTTGCCCTCATACGTGGATGTTTTTACATAATTCATCCAGTCCACTATATTTTGCGCCCGTTCCTCAGAAATCATCGTTCTGACTTGTTCTTCAAACCCGGTATTTTGGTATTCCGAAAAAACATTGTCCACAAGCGCGGCCGCGCCGTCAAGGTCCCCCGATACATAGCTGTAGTAAGACTCGCTCAAAACCAGCCGCATTTCCTCTTCCGTATCGTACCATGAAGCCGCAAAAACCGGTGTCAGCACCGTTGTCCACACAAATACAGTCAATAAAGTTGACGCTAATTTTTTATTCATTTTAATTCTCCTAAATTAGTCCAAACAAACATCATTTCAAATGCTAGCCCCATCTAACTTTTCTGTCAACCCGCCAGCGGGTTTTACATGCGCTCCGCGCCGGCATCCCGGAAGCAGCCTTTACTCCGTGCCGTCGGGTCCGAAAAGGGCGGTTAGCATATGCGACTGCCTGCATTGCTCATTGTTAATTGCTCATTTTTACTTCTTCCTTTTTACCTTTTACTTCCCAGTGGGTTTACATACGCTCCGCGCTAGGGATTTTCATTTAATTATAATGTACGGTCATTCAAAGACGGTATACATCGAATAGTTTTGAATTACAAAAAACTTTTTCGACTTCTTCGACTTAGCGGTTAAAAATTTCTGTGGGCCAAGTTTAGCTTTAGGCGGTGGGTGTTTAGTTCTTTGTCAGTTTGCCATACTCTTCGCCCATGAGCACGTGTTCCCAATAATTGCCGTCTTTTTTGACAGTCAAATCGAACTTTACGTCCTGCTGGAAGATCATGACAATATCTGAGCCGCCGAACAAGAAATAGCCTAAATCATCGCCCTTCTTGACTGTATCGCCGACTTTCAATCCCTCAGCGAAGTTCACAGACGAAACCTGCGACATACCAGTTGGCATGACTGCGGCTAAACCATATTCCTTGGTGTCGACTATCACGTATGAACGCGTTTCAATGGATTCCCAAGTCGGTTCTTTGCTATAAAGCTGATACTTCTTAGCGACCGGATCCCACGCAGTCAGACCGCCGATATTGACAGCCGCTGGAATAATGTTCATCTCTACGACCTCGCCAGAAACTGGGAAATGGTAGCGGTGATAATCTTGCACGTTTAAGAAAGCGTGCGTCAATGTGCCATTCGCAAAATCGTTTGCATGGGAACTGCCTTGCAACAGTTGTGGCACAGAATTGAAGCCCTTTGACTTAATCGTGACAGTCGAATCGCGACCATTTTCTTGGCTGTCTGCGCCTACGATATTCGAATCCGCATCAACACTCCAAATGCCTGCTGGAACAGCGTCTACAGGAGAAACGACGAGCGAAGCGTCATCAGGCGAAGTAATCGGACGAACGCTTGGGGCTTTCAGTTTACGCGCAAAGAAATCATTGAACGACTTCCAGTTTTCCTTTGGTTCATACCAATCTTCCTGCAAACCGAACTCTTTGTTCTCGTATGCGTACCAATAATATTGATCCGTCCACGATTCTTTGGTGCTAAGGAATTTACCCCAATTTCTCGTATACGTGACCATCCATTCACTGACACGCGGTTCATATTCAAGCGAGTTGTAATATAAGTCCTGATCTGCCAGTTCTTCAAGCGGAATGTCGAGAATGAAATAGAAATAGTTCAGACTCTGCTCAATCGAATCGAGCAACGTCGGATAATGCTCATTGTACACGATGTTCCACGGCATACACATAGTCGCCCAATCAAGGAAACTATAATATTCCTCGAGGTTCTGAGCAGGGTTCGTACTGCGATCTGGATTTATTTCCTTACCCTTAGCAATTGCCTTCTCAAACAGCGTCTTCAGATCAGCATTCTCATCAAGCATCTTGATAAATGCGACTGTGTCTGGTTGATGAACAGAATCGTCCACAACATCGACTTGATATTTCTGACCGCTATCGTTCGCCGCAGGTCCACTGCATGCAGGCAGTGTGAACATCGCGAACACCAACACAAAAGCCATAAGGCTTCTTACCATAATTGCGTGCTTGCTACGCACGTGACGGTCATTCGCAGGCCGCTCATTACTTAATTTGCTTTTCGTCTTTCCTCCTCCTCCTCCTATAAAAACCAGTTTTACAATATACCACCCTAACCGTGCGCAATTCCTGCCCTACCAACTGCAAAAACAGCGCATATTATAGGGAATGTACCACCCACGTACAGTTTTGCATATACGCAACCAGCACAAGTACTAATTGTACCACACTTCTAGGCGAGATGCAAAAATTCACAAAGTTCGGTGTTGAGAAAGTCGCTGGAAATTGTTGTTTTGCTTTTTTGTCGGGAATAAGTGTCCTATTTTGGGGAGAAATTTTTTGCCGTCAATTCGATAATCCGCGTCGCCATTTATGGCGCAATCTGTTTAATTGTTCATTGTTCATTCCTCATTGTTCATTGTTCATTGCTAATTGAGGCTGTTCCAAAACTTCAGTTTTTGGAACAGCCTCCTTAAAACCGTAGTTTCGTAAGGCTTTAGCCTGAGAAACTGCAAGAGCCGGTGAAAAACTAGTCGGGTTTTGAAAACCGGCTCAGATGGAGATGAACTATGAACAAGATTGACCATGTTATTTTTCGGCAATTGTCTAACAGCCAAATTTACTCCTGCGATTGCTTCAAAGATGGTAAATTTGTTGGCAATATGACAGATGTCGGTGGGGTATATCTTCATGACATAAAAAAATGGTTTGAAGAAAAATACCCTACTGCAAAAATAGATGTCATATAATTTACAATAAGAGGGACGCAACGGCATCTGTGCCGGTGCGCTTCGCAACAGATTTTACGGCACATAACAGGGTTGTTTACGTGCCCCAGCTATGCTGGGGACGCCGCCAGTAGGCGGCTCGGCCTCCGCAACGGCTAGGTCATTCCGCTACGCTCCATTCCCACGCCGTTGCTCCGCCACATTTTGTCCGCCCTGCAAATGCTGCGCATTTGCTTGTTCGGGCGGCCAAAACGTCGTAAACAGCCGGAACGTTATACGCCATTTGTCCTAAAATTGGTTTGAAATTATTGGATAATGGACGGCTTGACAAAAGAAAATAAAAACATATCATGTAAATATTAACTTTATGTATAGGAACAAAGTCTAATGTTAAACACCTACCTGATTGTCTGCCCGCTTGTATTTCTGGCTGGTTTTGTCGATTCTATCGCGGGCGGCGGCGGGCTTATTTCGCTTCCCGCATATCTTATCGCGGGACTGCCTATGCATTCCGCAATAGCCACAAACAAAGTTTCGTCCACAATGGGATCGGTTACGGCCTGCGCCCGCTATCTGAAAAGCGGTTTCATCGACATCCCGCTCGTTATCCCTTGCATCGCGGTGGCTTTGGGCGGTTCGGCAATCGGCGCGTCTTTAACCGAATTGGTGAACGAGGCAGCTCT
>JAISCO010000281.1 GCA_031265535.1 Spirochaetaceae bacterium
GTCTATCCCAACCCGGAATTCCCCTGGACCCCCGCCGGAGAAGCCAAACCGGACCCGGCGGCGGTGAAGGCGCGGATTGAAGCCATCATCGCCGAGGTGAACCAGCGGCTCCTCCCCTACCAAAAGATAGCCCGAACCAGCATTGTGGAGGAACGGATGGAAGAAACTACTACCAAGAAGATCAAGCGGGATATGGTGTAGGGTTGTACCGGTCAAGTTTTGCTCATACTCCGTAAAAGCGGAAGTAATATCCCTTGCCGCAGGGGGCGCAGTAGGGCAGCCCCGGCAGGGGCTGCTATTCATTGATTGTGGCATACGCCCGGCGCCCGGAAAATGCCCACAATACCGAGTAAAATGGAGGCGGCCTTTAGGCCGCCGTACGCGCCGCGGATTAAACGGCTGTCGCTTTTTCTTACGCAGGCTTTGGCCTGGCATTTTCTTACGGACACCGTATGCCCCTTGAAGGGATATTCCTTCCGCTCATACATCTGTGGGTCAAATTGAACGGATACAGAAAAAAGAAGAAGCATTTTAGGCTTCCTGTGTCGTGGTAAAATTCTAGCAGGAAAAATTTAATTTAGGGCAATCGGGCGCCCTTTGACAAAATATTTAAAATAATTATAGTAGAATCAAGGAGTTTATATGGTTTCAGTTAAAGAATCGGTTGAAAGAATCAAGGGGGAATTTTTGGATCTCTTTGGGCCGGATCTTACCGATGTCAGGCTTGAGGAAATAAATGAAAGTAACGCCAATGAATATTATTTGACCGTATCATTTCTTGTCCCCAATAAAAATATACCCTCAACGGCAACTTTGACTTTTGGGGCTATGATAAACCCATATATACGGGAATATAAAAATGTTATTGTGAATAAAAAGAATGGGGATATTATCGCCATAAAAATTCATTAAATATTTATTATTGGTTAAGGCAATTTATAAACAGACTATGGAAAAATATATAAAAACAGAAGAGGTATCACAAAATTGGTTTTTCGACACATTGGGGATAACGGATTCAGCTATATTAATGATGGCAAAAGAATCCGAATTATTAATATCCGGTGACAGCAGCCTTTGTGATTACGCGAAATCGTTAAACATAAAAACCTTTGATTTTAAAGAATATATAAACAGCCGGTTATAAAAGACACCCAATTTATTGTATCAGTCAAGTTTTGCCCATACTCCGTAGCAAGCGGAAGGAATATCCCTTCCGCTAATACCTATGGGTCAAATTGAACGTATACAGAAAAAAGAAGAAGTATTTTAGGCTTCCTGTGTCGCGGTAAAATTCTAGCAGGAAAATTTTAATTTAGTGCGATCTGGCGACCTTTCTTGAAATTATATTGATTTGCCGGTAAAATATTAGTTGGAGGTAGAAGATGCCGCAAATATCATTGAATATAGACAAGACTGTTTTTGAAAAAATTGAGAAGATTGCCAAACAGAAGAAAACATCTGTTTCAGATTGGGTTGAAGATACTATAAAAACAACATTGGGGAATGATTATCCGGATGATTTTTTTGAATTATTTGGCGCCATTAAAGATGATACTTTTGTTGAGCCGTTTGAAATAGATCAAAAGTATGATATACAACGGGAACAATTATAATGTATTTTTTAGACACCAATATTTGCATTTATTATTTACGGGGATTATATAAATCAATAGACTATTTTATTTTTTTAATTTCATTACTTATATCTTCAATTGTTAATTCATCTAACCAATCATGCCGTTCTTTGGTATAATCACCATATCCCGAATCAAATTGACGCATAAATTCAACCATTCCAAGCGGCCCAAGCTTTTCATTTAACGCTTCAATCCCCAATTTCCTTATGCTATTCAGGTCTTTTACCATTGTTTGGCTAATCATTTTTAATAACCTCCATGTACCAATTGATGGGATTTTCAACTTGTAAAATTGAACCTGTTTCCCTGGAATATTTTATAAAATCTCTATCCACGGTCAACAGAATATCAACATTCCTATATTCAGCAGACGCAAAATGTAAACTGTCAAATGGCTTTAAACCAAATTTTTGTATTTCTTGTGCCCTTGCCTTTATTTCATCATTGAAATCTATTTTTTCCTTTTTTACGGAATACAAATTCAGCGCTTTACTTCGTTTATTCATATCGGGAGTTTTCATAATTTCATATTCGACAATATCACTTCCAATTAATTTCCAGGAGCCATAAAAGCATTTAAATAATATTCCAATGACGGCATCACTTTCTATGCGGATTTTATCCTGCGTTTGATCATCTGCCGGCCTATTTAGACAACAACAATCCATATAAACCAATAATTCATGGTCCATTATGTTTAAATTTTATCATAAAGGCTCTATTTATACAAGTGTATGATTTTTTATGCGAAATGATGTTTTAGTCCAATTGCGCATAATAGGTCTGTATGTGTTTTTTTGTCCTACCGGACAAACCGGACCTTTAGGCCGCCGTCTGCGCCGCAGACAGGCGTCAAATTTATTCGTGGCGAGGGTTTAATACCCTGCAGCTCTGCCGCAGTTATAAAGGTATTAAACCAGAGACCAATACCTTATGAGAACAACATACCGTGTGGCTCTACCGCGCAGTTATTGATTATATCTGTCAGTTTTGACTATATCTCCGTACAAGCGGAAGGAATTTCCCTTGCAGCGGGGATGCAGTAGGGCAGCCCCGGCAGGGGCTGTTAAAAATCAGCGAAAATGCGCCCTCATACGTTCAGTAGAAATGAGCCCTCATCTCTTACTTATTACTTCTTACCTCTTACTTAAAACACGCTTACCGTAGGAGGCCCCCGGCTTATCCGGCTTCCAACGGGAGCCGCCGGCCATTCGGCGGCCAGGGCGGCGCGGAGGGAGGCGGCGCGTTTTTCCAGGTACTCAGGCGGCAGTGCCTGGCACCGTGGGTCCGTTGGGGAGGGCCGGACTTTGCCGTATAACTGAAAGGCCCGGATTCCGGGGCCCTTCATGCCGGCGCGTACCAGTTCCAGGGCCAGTTTTTCCCAGGCCGCTTCTTCTTCGGGCGGAGGGGCTATGCCGTCTATGGCGCAGAGCATGGTCTGAATCGTTACCGGCGCACGCCGGACAAAGTCCCGGATTTTCGATATAAGCTCCGTAAAGGCCAGGGCCGGGCGGTTTATTTTTTCGTACCACTGGGGAGTTCCCGCGTCCAGTTTCAGCCAGATGTCCAGGGGCTCCGGCGCTGTGGCGGCTTCGTGGAGCAGGCTGAAAATTTCCGCCCTGAGCAGGCCGGCGCCGTTGGTAATAAGAACCAGAGCCGCTTCAGCGGCGGCCTCTGAACGGATGCGGGAAACCGCTGCCAGGGCTTCGGGGAAAAAGGGCGACAGGGAAGGTTCCCCATTGCCGGAAAAACAAATGTCCCTGACGGCGAGGCCCTGTTTCCCCGCTTCCCCCAGGGCCCGGACAAGTTCCGCTTCCATCCGTTCAAGGGAAAAAGTTCCGGCGTTCTGAAAGGGAAAAACTTCGCAATAGGGGCAGTCAAACGAACAGACCTTGCGATCCGGGAAAAGGTTGATTCCCACCGAGAGACCGCCGGAACGCCGGGAATAGACCGGATAGACCAGGACGCCCTCCTCCCGGCCGCGGTGGTTTTTAACGGGACCTATGGCGCTCATTTTCAGCGGGGGAATTTCCGGCCTCACGGGAGCTCCCGGCGGGCCGCGGCGCTTTGGGCGTGGGCCGTGAGCCCTTCGGCTTTGGCGATTGTTTCCGCGGCCCGCCGGGCGGCCTCAAAACCT
>JAISCO010000313.1 GCA_031265535.1 Spirochaetaceae bacterium
TTATTACTGTTTCATGACTTCAAAGCATTAAATGCTCTGTTTGCTATTTTATTATTCTTCAAAAATAGCTCATTTCTACTGAACGAAGGGTGGCGCATTTTCGCTGATTTTCAACACCATTTGCCATGGAGGCCACCATTTGCCATGGAGGCACATGCGCTCCGCGCTAGCAGCTTGCCGCCCCTCGCTGGGGGCGGAATGGCGTTCACTTCGATAACAGCTTTTGGGGCTTTACTCCGATAATTTGCGGTAATTTGTGTAATTTGTGGCTATTTTTCAATTCAGGAGGGGGGCGCTGTTTCCATACATCATCGCAAACCGTTGCCAAATAGTCGCGCCCCCTGTCTCCAGCCAGCCTACGGCTGTCTTCCGCCACCCCCGCCCCCACCAGCGGCTCATTACCCCAGGAGTGGGGGTAGTGGAAAAGCGTTTTTGCAAAGCAAAAACCTTTGGAGCGTGGGGGAGCAGTGAAAAAAAACTTGTCTATACTTAATGGCTTTTGCCGTTTTACTATCAACGCGCTCCCCCTCTTCATTCCTCATTGTTAATTGTTAATTGCTAATTATTCCTTTTTCTTTTTTACTTTTTCCTTCTTACTTGATTTCACCTATTCGCTACCTCGGTAAAGCCGCCGGATTTTTCAAATCGCTCTACAAATTCAACAATACCGTTGTAGATAGCGTCCGCAAAAAGCCTCTGCCCTGAGCCGCTCGTCATCAGTTCGGCGTCTTTTTCATTGCTTACAAATCCTAATTCCACGAGTACGGACGGCATACGCGCCTTTCGGACAACAAACCATTCTTCCGCCTTTATGCCGCGCGAAGGCAGTGCGCCGCCAAAAGCCCCTTTGAAGTTGTTTAATATGGACTGCGCCATTAAAACGCTTTCCGTCGTATACTGTTCTTCAAGCATATCGTTGTATATCGACGCGATTTCTTCTACATCGGGCTTTGTTTTTGGGTCTATGAGATCCCGCCTGTACTCCGGACTCAGATACCAAACTTCGTAACCCCTTGCCTGCTTGTTAAAGCTGGCGTTCGCGTGTATTGATATAAAGATAACCGCCTCATTTTCCTTTAAGGGGATGGAGTGAGCCTTGTCCACACGGTCTTCAAGAGACGGGTATGTATCGCCGGTACGGGTAAGGATCAACTGCTTGTCAGGAAACTTTTTTTGCAGGCGCTCAAACAGCGCTGTTGAAACTTTTAGCGTGATGTCTTTTTCCAGTATTTTGGTTTTCTTGCCGTTTATTGTAAGATTACCGACAGCGCCTCCATCCTTCCCGCCGTGGCCGGGGTCGACGACAATGGCGGCAATACTGAAACGGGACGCCTCGCGCTGTATCGATTCTTCGATGCTGCCCCTAAGCGAGGCGACAAATGTTTCCGGGAATCTGAGCTGGCCGTCTTCCGTATAAGGCGAAGGCAGGGTGAGCAGGGTCGTATTGTCGTATAAGACTAGTGCGTCTTCTCCCGCGGCGCCCGCGTGAAACACCGCCTGATGTTCACGCGATGTGATTATGCCTGATTGAAACAAAGGATCCCATAAAAGTTCACCGTCAAGCTGTTCCATGGCCTCGTTTAACGAGAGGTTAGGCGCTTCTTTATGCGCAGCCGTCTGCGCGTATATCACGATATTGACGGAAAAAAACAGCAAAAACATTGCCGCGCGATGATTTTTTTTCATGTTAGACAATCCAGTATGTACGCGGCGCCTTGGTATCCGCCGCGAAGCAGCGCCGTCCAAAATTCTCTGCCAAACGAGCCTTCGCGGTCAAGCGGCAGCGGCAAACCTGTGAGTGTCCGCACCGCCTCAAGGCTTTCCGCTACGCTGCGTCCGGCATAATCCACGGCGCCTCTGTCAAGCAGAGCCGGAAATGGGGCTATCGCGGCCCGCCGTAAATCCGGTTTGCCGGACGGCAGCGCCGCCAGCGCTTTACGGACATCTTCGGACACTGAAAAAGCGGACGGCGGCCAGTTCGAGGCATCTTCGTCCGCGGACAGAAATATATCTGTAGCGGTATCGTGGGGGGCAAGACGTATGAGTATGCCGCGGGCGGCTTCCTCCGCCGCCGTAACGGCATCCTTGCGGTCGGGCGCCGCGCTTATCACATTGCCGCATTTAGAGACATTGTTTTCAGGGAAAATGACTCGCTCCCGCTCATGGGCGCGAAAAAAAATATTTTTCACGTATTTATTATTTTCGGCAGATTCCATGATTTTTATCGTGTTTACAAGGCCCGGGATCGATATGAACGCGCGTTCCGCCGAAACCCAGTCCCGTTCGCGGCGCAGCCCCTGCGGGTCATCAGCGTTAAGCCGTCCCAGCGCCGCCAGTATCGCGGCCTTAGTTGGTTCCGCGCCGGAGGAATATGGGTATGTCCAGCCGGACATATAACCGCCGGAAAGCCGCGCCGCTATCTCTCCTATCATCGGCCCTTTGGATGTGAGTTTTATGTCTCCTTTGGCCGCGCCCAGTGTCAGTCCGAGGCTGCGCACTCCGGTCTTAAATGTTTCCAGCAGCATGGACGCGGTTTCGCTTTCCAGTTTGCTTGGCATTGTATGCCCCATCTCGATGAAGTACGGCGGGAAAAAAATATGTCTGTCCGCGAGTCCGCAAATTGTGATTTTGCCGCCGTAAACGATGGCATCCACCGAATATTCGGGGCCGTCCATGTATTCTTCCACGATTGCCTGCCCGGCGCGTGAAAATTTGAGCGCTTCGTCTAAGGCGCGGCGCAGTTCCGTCTCGTTATTCGCTCGTTTACAGCCCCGCCCCCCCATGTTGTCGATGGGTTTTACTACAACTGGGTATGGAAAAGGCGGCGGCGCGGGTGTTTTTTTGCCGGTCACAAAGAATTCGGGGGACGGAACGCCCGCTTTCTTGAAGCACTGGCGCATACGTCCTTTATCGGAGGCATTCAGCGCCGCCGAGTATGTGTTTCCGGGCAGCCCCGTGTGTTCCGCCACCCACGCGGCGGTCGCGGAAAAGTCTGTCCCGGCCGTCATCACGCCGGACAGTCCGCCGTGTTCCGCCTTTAGGCGCAGCGCCAGTTCGGTTATTTTTTCTTTGTTTTTAAGGTCTATCTGTTCAAATATAGCCGCTTCGCCGGCGCAGGGCGCGTCTTTGCTGCCGTCAACTACTACACTTTCCAGTCCCATCTCATTCGCTATGCGAATCGCAGGCCCCTGCATGACGCCGGCGCCCAGAATCATCAGCCTTTCTTTCACAAGAACCAGCTTAATATCCTTCCCCCTAATTGTGAAGCCCACCAGTGGGTTTACATACGCTCCGCGTTAGTACCTTCCCGCCTCGTTGGGCGGGACACGGCGTTCACTTCGATAGCTTTCTTTACCTTTTACTTCTTTACTTTTTACTTAGCATTACCTCTTACTTTTTACTTAGCATGGGCGTTACCCTTTACTTCTTACCTTTTACCTTCTTGTTTGTGCACTTGCGGCGAGGAGGCTCATTAAGGCATAATGGACTTGTGAGACAACCCGGTTGGATTATCCGCTAAGCAAAGCTTAGCTTGCAAGTCGTTTTAACATGAAACCATCAGGAGGTGCCGCGATGAAATTGTCGGCGCGAATATCACTTTTGACAGGCGTACTTCTTTTTGTGCTTACCATAGCGATTGGGTTTACAGCGTTTATGGTTTCTTCAAGAGTTATCGAATCTGTGGCGCGTGAGTCATTGGAAAATCAGGCGGCGTTGGGCGCGGATTTAGTCAAGGCCAGCATCAGCAGTCAATTACGGATACTGCGGGAGTTCGCCTCCCGCAGCGAGGTGTTGACGATGAATATACGGAATCTTGACCCGTCCTTTAATAAAAACATTGACGACGCCGGTTTTCTCGATATAGCGCT
>JAISCO010000329.1 GCA_031265535.1 Spirochaetaceae bacterium
TCAAAATGCTCGCCTGAGCTTTCCATCGACAAAACATAGTCAAAGCCGCTGTTTTGAAGCTCCTTAAAACAAGAATTTCGGGCATAGCGTCCGCCGCGGCTTAACAGTACCGCGCAAAGCCCCGTCGAAGCATTCCGTTTAGCGCCGCCGACAACTGTGTAAGCCGGAAGCCCGTCATTAAAAGTTGAAGGTATAGTATTCATCGCATTTTATACATAGGCCATCATAATTTTCCGCGCAGTGCCGCTCGAAAAGCGGCCCGCCCCGCTGCCAAACAAGCTCAAGATTTTCGCTTAGCGCGTTTCCCAAAACCGGCATTGTGTTACTATTTGTGCAACAAACCGCTTCGCGGCAGGCCGGGACGCTCCCGTCCAGCAGTATAGGCATATCGCGCATGATATGCCAGCATGGACATCTTTTTACCGGCGAAAGATCGGCAGCGGACAGCGGCGGCAGAACGCCGCAGAATGAATCATACTTTTGTATGATGACATTCACATTTTCGGCCTTCCAGAAGCGGTAAAACTTTTCTATGCTGTCTTCGTTTCCAAGCGTCCGTACCGCTTGAACATAGCTGCTTTTAGAAAACAGGGAAACTATAGACCGGGCATTTTCGACCGCCTCGCCGAAACCGTTACCGCGGAGCTTTTGATATTCCGCTTCGTCATTTGTATCGAGCGAAACGATCCACGAAAGGGGCGGCATACCGTTTTTTCGCGGGGCTGCCGCTTCTGTTGCCGAGGCAAGCGTTTCAAAGTCCGCTTTTTTCCAGCCTATCCCAGAAGTTTCAATGACAAGGGCCAGTGAAGGATGCCGCAAAACCGCCATAACAAGTTCGTTTTTTTGTGGATGCATCGCAAACTCCCCCCACAATGATAAATCCACAACCGCGTCATCCGAAAAGTCAGTAATTTTGTCGAGTAATAACGAAAAATCCTTAAGGCTCATGTATGAAAGTCCATTTTCAGTAGAGAGAAAAGCGGCGGATTTTGGATAGGGGCAAAGCGCGCAGCTCTGCGGACAGGCTGATACAACTTGAACCGGGTAGAAGGCCGGCAAAGTGCGCAGTAAAGCGGGTTTTTCAAGGATTATTCGTGTAACGGCGTCCGCCATACTATCAGTGGAGGAAAGCCCCGCATCCCATAAACGGCGCAGCAGAAGCAAATCGCGTTTAGAAGAAGCCGAAAGATTCAAGCGGCGCTGCCTCAGGTCTACCGGAGAAATCTCTGTTTCAATATCGAAAGCGTTTATATCTTTCTGCAAGACGGCAAAAATTGTATCCCGTTGCACAGGCGTTTCGCCGCCGGCGTTTATAGCGGCAAGAATTCCCGCTGTCCCGGGCGATAGAATTTCCGGCGACAAGCCGGCGGGCCAGCCGTCCGAGTATGAATACTCCGCCGCCCCGCGAATATGCCGGCAGGCAAGGGACTCCGCGAGCTTAGGATCAAGGAAGGGCGAGTCTGCCCAAGCGAAATAGCTTAAATCAAAGCCCTCACCGGCGCGGGCAAGAGCGTTTAAAAAATTTTTAGTGGTCCATTCATTTTCGCGCAAAAGGGTTATATTTTCAATTCCGGCGGGAATAAGCGATTCGTCAAAATCATTCCGCGCCAGCATAACAAGTTTTGCGGCAAAAGGAAACGCGGCGGCGCTTTTGAGCGCAAGCTCAAAAGCGCATTTTCCTCCGAATGATTTTTTGAAAGCTTCGTCATGCAGAGAGCCGGCAAAAAGAATCGCGGCGGCCGAATACTCTTTTATCACACCGCCCCCCGCGCCCGTATCATATTCAGTTTATGTGTTGTCATATTATAAAAGTATCGGCTAAAACGATGATAAACCTAAGATACTTAACGCTGGTAGATATTAAAAACACGCGCATAGCGAAACAAATACACGATAAATTTATATTTTCGTTAATTTACAGGTACCGGAATTATTTCTAATAAAAAAGACTTTACTTTCAAAAAACATACTGATAGCATATTTCAAATGATACACTTTGAGGAACAAATCATTGCAGGTTTTTATAATCGTATTATGAAATCTAAAACTGCTGCAGATAAACCTATTATTATTCCAGCACAAAAAATATACCCTGAATTTACAGGCGCTTCCAAAGACAAAAAAGAAGCTTTTTTAGAAGCCGCCAAAAAACTTGAAAAACAGAGAATTCTTGAATTGTCATGGGAAAAACATGGCAAAAGTAAATCGCTTAAATCCTTGATATGCGTTGATAGAAAAAAAATATTCAAATTAAAAGGAAAGATTTTTCCCGAAACAACAGCCAAAAAAATTAAAAAAGTTGAACGATCCTTAAATATGTTTGATGAATCACATGATTGTCGAAAATTGTTAAATTTTATAGCAAAAAATTTAACATTGCCGGAAATTGATCACGGCATTGACGAACATACATTTAGCGATTTGGCTGTACTTATTAAATCATTATATGACAGTTCACATAATGGGCATAATTCTTTATTTCTATCCTCTCCATATTCACTTCTTGACGGAATAACAACACGCGCCTTATCCATAAGACTTTATGATGATCCTACGCAGATTAAAAATATTAAAAGTATGTTTACCCGTATATTAACCCGCGCAAAAAAACATGGTATGCATGTCCCGGATTTTTCATTTATTGACGGCTCATTTCCTGAAACATGGATTTCAGGCGGAATATCGCTTCATTTTGGAAAAAACAAAAAGCCTCTGATAAATCATACAGGCGAAATGATAGGCCTTTCGCTTAAAACTATTACAGAAATAGAAAAAATTTCAGTTATTCATAATGGTATAGAAATCATAAAGCCGACAGTGTTGACAATAGAAAATAAAGAAACATTTTATGCGCTTGCGCCCTGCAAAAAATACACGTGCTTATTATATACCGGCGGTTATCCAAACCGCGCCGTAAATGCGCTTTTACGCATACTTTCAAACAATGGATTCGATTTTTTTCATGCCGGCGATGTTGACCCTGACGGAATTTTAATACTGCAAGAGTTGAAAAAAACCATAGAAAAACCCATAACCCCTATAGGTATGGACGCGAATACTTTTAACAAGTACCGAAAGCACGGCAGAAAATTAAATCACTCAATGCTGCATAATATTCGTTTAATAAATAATGAAATACGCTCAATTGAAGGAATCGAAGATCTGCTCAAATTAATTGAAAGTACCGGATTGGGCATAGAACAGGAGCTTATTGATTATGGTTATATTTTAACCAAGTCCAAGTAGCAGACGAGCAATGCAGGATTCCTGTAGGGCAAAAATAACTTTCTACTTGACTGCCTAACTTTACAATTACAGTCTCGCCGGTCTGCCAGCCTTTGCCGGATATAAATGGAGACGCGCCTATCCATGGCCCGTTTGCCGGAATATTTAGACTGAGGCTTGACCGCTTTTGACTGACTATGCGGCGGCGGTCGAATCCGGATGCGGCGGTTTTTATCGCTATGTCTTTCCAGTCCGCGAGCCAGGGGTCGCTTAACACATCTTCCGGCAGCTGTGCGCCGGAAAAAAGTTCGCGGAAACGTTTCCAGTTAAAATTGCTTGGCAGGCGTTTTTCGTTGTCCAGCGTGGCAAGTTCCCAGAAAAAAACCGCGTCAACGCCTCCATTCCAAGATAGTTTTATAGAACTGCCGGATACGTCAAGCGGAAAAATCGCGCCGGCGGGTTTCATTACGCCATATTTTATGCCTTGCCAGTACGGCCACGCGCTTACCGGCGTTGTCCAGCTTTGCATGAGATCAACATAAGGCTGTATTCCGCCCTGAAGTTTTTCCACACTATGCATCGCACCGTCTTCCCCGACCCATTCTATGTGCCACGCCGCCTCGCCCAAAATTTCAAGCCATACGTCCGGTAAAGCCGGAAGATTCACGCGGTAAGATTGTCGAATTACATCATCTTCATCGCAGGACGCGAAAAAACACAGCGCTACGATAAACATTATGATAAACATTATCTCGAAAAATCCTCTTGTCTTCATGTCCATATCTAGTCATAAAATTGAGTTTTGCTTTATTTTTGTGTAAAATTTATGACAAGTATCACAATCCGGCGCTTTTTTCATTAGGCACTCACGAATTGTTCCTTTGCGGCGGGGCTAATACTCAGCCGTAAATAGTGTCTTGACATTTTCAAACTGTGGGCAGCGGTCTGGAGACCGGAAGAAGAATATTTTACCTCAAAGTAGAAAAAGTCGAAGAAGGAAAGAGAAATGAGCAATTAACAATTAACAATTAGCAATGAGGAGTGAGCAATGAAGGAAAAAGGAATAAGGAAAATGTAAAAGGGAAGAGGGAAGAGGTAAAAAGGAAAAAGGAAGAGGTAAGGGCGGTTGGGCAGTGAAATGAGCAATTAGCAATTAAGAAGGCGGCTTACGAGCAGGCTGTCGCGAAGCGGCGGAGTGAGGAGTGAGCAATGAAGGAAAAAGGAATAAGGAAAATGTAAAAGGGAAGAGCGATGAGCAATTAGAGGATTTTTTTACTTTTTCCCTTTTACTTTTTACTTGAATAGGGGGGCTTCATTTTTTTAAGAATTTTTTACCAAACGCAGCAGATCGACAATGCCAATACAGAGGATCATGGAAAGCGCGATGGCAATGGATATTATGCGAAGTGTTTTGTCATCGACATATTCCGGCGCGGCGGGAATTAGAAGTTCACCGGCAGACACCCTGTTTTTATTTTTACCGGGTAGTCCCACTATGCGTATAAAATGCTCTCCGCTGTCGCCGTAGCCAAGCTCGCGCGCGTGAAGATAAATAGTGTCATTATCGTTGACGAGCGCGTTTTGAATGCCTGTAAATTCCTCGTTAAGAATTTGCAGACGATGCAGATTGTCAAACAATTTTTCTTTTTCAACATTCAGTTGTTCATACGCGAAAAGCCCCATCGCTCCAATAAGCAGTGATGAAACCGCATAAAACAGCAATGCTATCCATAATGCAGCAAGATATTTTAACGCCGGCATACTATTCTGCTTATCGGATGATTCGGCATAATTCTAAACAGCGTTTTAAAGCCATGCCTTAAAGTTATTCGCAGTGGGGTTTAATACCTCGCCGCTTGCGGCGGTTAGATTCGGTAACACTAACAATAAAATGGTAGTAAACCCCACAGTTAAATAATTTCCTTACAGAACGAGCCTCGTCGATTAGGCAACGCTTACAAGATACCCCGCTGCTTGCGGCGGGGAGGCTCATTGC